>NZ_QTQJ01000021.1:0-131399 GCF_003853795.1 Burkholderia sp. Bp8991
ACGAGGATCTCGCCCTGCTGGAACGGCTCGAGGCCGTTCACGGTCTTGATCAGCGTCGACTTGCCCGAGCCGGACGGACCGCACACGACCACCACCTCGCCTTTCTTGACCTCGGTCGTGCAATCGGTGAGGACCTGAAACTGGCCGTACCACTTGGAAACGTTCTTGATGGAAATCATCTTGTGACCTTTTTCTGGAGACCTTTGACGAGGGCAGACGCCACCGAGCAAACCACGAAATAGCATGCACCCGCGAACAGGACCATCTCGACGGTCGTGCCGTCGCGATCGCCGACGTTGGCGGCCGTGCGGAAGAAGTCCGCGAGACTGATCACGTACACGAGCGACGTATCCTGGAACAGGACGATCGCCTGCGTGAGCAGCAGCGGCACCATCGCGCGGAACGCCTGCGGCAGGATCACGAGGCGCATCGCCTGCGCGTAGTTCATGCCGAGCGCGAACGCGGCGTTGACCTGCCCGCGCGGCACCGCCTGGATGCCGGCGCGGATGATCTCGGAATAATACGCGGCTTCGAACAGCGAGAACGCGACCATCGCCGACGCGAGGCGAATGTCGATCGTCGGCGACAGCCCCAGCACGCCCTGCAGCACCTGCGGCACGATCAGGAAGAACCACAGCAGCACCATCACGAGCGGGATCGAGCGGAACACCGTCACGTACGCCTTCGCGAACCACGCGAGCGGCTTCACGCCCGACAGCCGCAGCAGCGCGAGCAACGTGCCCCACACGATGCCGACGACGATCGCGATCAGCGTGATCTTGAACGTGACGATCGCCCCCGTCCACAGCGTCGGTATCGCGCCGGGAATACTACTCCAGTCGAACTGATGCATCACTTGCCTCCGATGTAGCCGGGCAGCCGCGTGCGGCCTTCGATCCAGCGCATGAACGCCATCACGACGAGGTTGATGATCACGTACGCGAGCGTGACCGCGATGAACGACTCGTAGGTCTGCGCGGTGTAGTCGACGAGCTGGCGCGCCTGCGCGGACAGGTCGAGCAGGCCGATCGTCGACGCGACCGCCGAGTTCTTGAAGATGTTCAGGAACTCGGACGTGAGCGGCGGCACGATGATCCGGTACGCAACCGGCAGCAGCACGTAGCGGTACGTCTGCCATTGCGTGAAGCCCATCGCGAGGCCGGCCGCGCGCTGGCCCTTCGGCAGCGCGTTGATCCCCGAGCGCACCTGTTCGCACACGCGCGCGCCCGTAAACAGGCCGAGACAGATGATCGACGAGGTGAAGAACTGCGTGGTCGGCGGCAACTGCTTGATCCAGGTGCCGATCGATGCGGGCAGCAACTCGGGCACGACGAGGTACCAGATGAAGAACTGCACGATCAGCGGAATGTTCCGGAAGATCGACACGTACACGGTGCCGATCGCGGACAGCCATTTGTTCGGCACCGTGCGCAGCACGCCGAACAGCGAGCCGACGATCAGCGCGATGACCCAGGCGACGAGCGACACCTCGATCGTCACCCAGAAGCCGGACATCAGCCATCCGAAATAAGTCGTCGGCTCGCCGGTCGAGACGGGGCTCAGGAAGACGCCCCAGTTCCAGTGGTAAGACATGGGCAAGACTCCAGCAAAAAGAAACGGAAGAAGCGTGGCCTCTTCCGTTTCAGTAGCGTCATTTCTGCGTCAACGGCCGCGTGGTCAGTCGAGCGCCTTGTCGTTCGGGTTCGCGTACAGCTTCTTCATCGAATCGGACAGCGGGAAGTTCAGGTTCAGCCCCTTCGGCGGGATCGGGTTCTCGAACCACTTCGCGTAGATCTTCGCGGCTTCGCCCGACTTCTCGACTTGCGAGATCGCGTCGTCGACGACCTTCTTGAAGTCCGCATCGCCCTTGCGCATCATGCAGCCGTACGCCTCTTCCGACTGCGGCGTGCCGACGATCACCCATTCGCCCGGCTGCTTCGCCTTCGCGCGCTCGCCCGCGAGCAGCGCGTCGTCCATCATGAACGCGACCGCGCGGCCCGACTCGAGCGTGTTGAACGAGTCGCCGTGGTCCTTCGCGCTGATGATGTTCATGCCCAGCTGCTTGTCGTTGTTCATCTTGCGCAGCAGGCGCTCGGACGTCGTGCCGGCGGTGGTCACGACCGTCTTGCCCTTCAGGTCGGCGAAGTCCTTCACGCCCGAATCCTTCTTCGTCATCAGGCGCGTGCCGATCACGAAGATCGTGTCGGAGAATGCGGCCTGCTGCTGACGCTCCAGGTTGTTGGTCGTCGAGCCGCACTCGATGTCGACCGTGCCGTTCTGCACGAGCGGGATGCGGTTCTGCGACGTGACCGGGATGTTCTTGACCTGCAGGTTCGGCAGGTTCAGCTTCTTCTTCACCGCGTCCACGACCTTCAACTGGAATTCGCGCGAATAGCCGACGACCTGCTGGTTCTGGTCATAGTAGGAGAACGGAATCGACGATTCGCGGTGGCCCAGCGCGATCACGCCCGTGTCCTTGATCTTCTTCAGCGTGCCGGTCTCCTGTGCGTGCGCGCCGCTCGCGAACGCGCACAGCGCCGCGACCATCAGGACTGCCTTCTGGTATTTCATTTTGGTCATCTCCTTGGCTAAAACCCGCGCCAGTGTATCAAAGTAATATTTTTGAAAGTACTGGTTGTTAACCGCACTACGAATCGCGCTGTGCGAAGCCGTCCTCCCGGCTCCGGGCGCCCGTTTCGGCACCTGAATGCGCGCGCGGGCGATGCCGGATTCGGCATCGCCCGCGAAGGTTCATGCGCGCAATCGGGTGGATTGCGTCATGCTTTGATCGTAGTCAACCGATCGGCGATCGGCAACGACCGATCAGGGGTACAGGCCGCGCATTTCGCGCGCCATCAGGATGCGCTTGCACGCGACGATGAACGCCGCCGTACGCACCGTCACCTTGTGCTCTTCCGCGACCGCCCACACGCCGGCGAACGCTTCGCGCATCACGCGCTCGAGACGGTGGTTGATCTCGTCTTCCGTCCAGAAGAAGCTCGAGAAGTCCTGCACCCACTCGAAGTACGACACGGTCACGCCGCCCGCGTTCGCGATCACGTCGGGGATCACGAGCACGCCGTTCGCGCTCAGGATGTCGTCCGCCGCCGTCGTCGTCGGGCCGTTCGCGCCTTCGACGATGATCTTCGTGCGGATCTTCGCCGCGTTCTTTTCCGTGATCTGGTTTTCCAGCGCCGCCGGGATCAGGATGTCGGTCTCGACCGTCCAGAACTCGTCGTTCGGCATCGGCTCGGCGCCTTCGAAGCCCGCGACGCCGCCCGTGCGTGCGACGTGGTCGAGCAGCTTGTTCGAATCGAGGCCGGCCGGCTGGTAGATCGTGCCCGTGTGATCCTGCACCGCGATCACCTTCGAGCCCGCTTCCTGGAACAGCTTCGCCGCGATGCCGCCGACGTTGCCGAAGCCCTGCACCGCGATGCGCGCGCCTTCGATTTCCAGGCCCTTCTTCTTCGCCGCTTCGGAGCCGACGACGAACACGCCGCGGCCCGTTGCTTCCTTGCGGCCGAGCGAACCGCCGAGCGCGATCGGCTTGCCGGTCACGACGCCGGTCGACGTCTGGCCCTGGTTCATCGAGTACGTGTCCATCATCCACGCCATCACCTGTTCGTTGGTGTTGACGTCCGGTGCCGGAATGTCGGTGTTCGGGCCGATGATGATGCCGATTTCGCTGGTGTAGCGGCGCGTCACTCGCTCGAGCTCACCACGCGACAGCTTGCGCGGGTCGACGCGGATGCCGCCCTTCGCACCGCCGTACGGCACGTTCACTGCGGCGTTCTTCACCGACATCCATGCCGACAGCGCCATCACTTCCGACAGCGTCACGTCCTGGTGGTAGCGCACGCCGCCCTTGCCCGGGCCGCGCGACACGTTGTGCTGCACGCGATAGCCTTCGAAGTGCGCGACGGTGCCGTTGTCGAGCTCGATGGGGCAGTCGACGATCAGGATGCGCTTCGGACGCTTCAGCGTCTCGAGCCAGCGCGACAGCGAGCCGAGGTACGGCGCGACGCGATCGACCTGCTGAAGGTAGTTGCCCCACGGGCCGAGATCGTCGGCGTGAAGGTAGGACGGGATGGACTGCAGTTGCGAAGACATGGACACTCCAACGTTCAACGGATTGCGCACATTGTCGAAAAACCCGTTTTTTTTATCCAATGCCGTTTGCTTATTCGATTATGCGTTTCTTGCATGATCGTGATTTTTCGCAAATCCGCGGTCGATTTGCGCAAGAACGCCCGCGATCGGCCGTGCATCGCGGGCGTGAAAAATCGTCGTGAAAGTCGCGGGACGCCCGCCGGCCGGGCGTCCGACAGGCGCCGAAAGCGGCTCGTCAGTCGCTCGCGCCCGACCGGCCCGGTTAACCGCCCACGGTTAACCGGTGGTTTCGCGCAGTTCGTCGCGCACGACGTCCCACAGCGCGCGCACGAGTTTCTGGTGCGGATCGTCGCCCTGCAGCGCGAGCTTGTCGCAGTACAGGCGGATCTCCATCGTCAGCGTGAACGGATGGGTGCCGCCGCGCGCGGAACGGTCGAGCCGGATCAGGCGGCCGCTCGCCACCGCGTCCTCGACCGCGCTGTGCGGCAGGAACGCGACGCCGTGGCCCGCGAGCGCCATCGCCTTCAGCCCTTCCGCCATGTCGGTTTCGTAAACACGATCGAGGAACAGCGACGTCGGTGCATTCGCCACGATGACTTCGGTCATCCGGCCGAGATACGCGTTCGGCGTATACGACAGGTACGGCACGCGCGCCTCGGCCGTGCCCGGCAGCGTATAGCGCGGCCGGCCCGCGCGGCCCGGCGCCGAAAACGCGCTGATCGGCTCGCTGCCGAGCACCAGCATGTCGTAGCGGGCCGGGTCGAGCGCGACCGGGTGGCTCGGGTGGTGGTAGCCCATCACGAGATCGCAGCCGCCCTCGACGAGCGACAGCACGGCATCGTGCACGTTCAGCGCGCGCAGCCGCGTGTGGACCTGCCCCATCTTCGCCTCGATCCGCTGCAGCCAGCGCGGAAAATACGTGAGCGACAGCGTGTGCGGCACCGCGAACTCGATCGTCGGCACCGGCGCGCCGACGTGGCCGCGCAGCAGCGTGCGCGCCTCGTGCGCCTGCGACAGCATCGTCAGCGCCTGCTCGTAGAAGATCTGGCCGGCCTGCGTGAGCCGCGTCGGATAGACCGAACGATCGATCAGTTCAGTCGCGAGCCACGCCTCGAGCGCCTGGATACGCCGCGAGAACGCGGGCTGCGACACGTGCCGCAGTTCGGCGGAGCGGCTAAAGCTGCGCGTTTCCGCGAGCGAGACGAAGTCTTCGAGCCATTTCAGTTCCATGCAGGCGGGCGCGGCGGGCGGCGGTCGGGAAGAAGCCTGCATTCTACCGGCGGGCGGGCCGGCCCGGCGGCGTGGCGGGCGCCCCGGCGAGCCGGCGCGGGCGCCTGCCGGCAGGCCGGTCGCGCGCCGCCCGGGCGCCGGGCGCGTGCCGATCGCCCGCGGCGGCCGCGGCCGGACCGGTTCGGCCGGGATCGCCCCGCGGCGATGGTAAAATGCCGGATTCTTCCCCCCCTCGCTCGACCCGGCCCCAAGGCCCGCCCGATCATGTCCGACACTCGTCCCGATACGCTTTTCGCCCTCACCGCGCTCTCGCCCATCGACGGCCGCTACGCCAGCAAGACCGAAGCGCTGCGCGACTGGCTCTCCGAAGCCGCCTTCATGCGCCACCGCGTCACCGTCGAGGTGCACTGGCTGATCGCGCTGTCGCGCGCCGGCTTCGCGGAAGTCCCGCGCTTCTCCGACGCGTCCGAACAATTCCTGCTGCAGCTCGCGGAGCGCTTCACCGCGCACGACGCCGCGCGCATCAAGGAAATCGAGCGCGTGACGAACCACGACGTGAAGGCCGTCGAATACTGGCTGAAGGAATCGGTCAAGGGCCAGGCCGAACTCGAGAAGGCCAGCGAATTCATCCACTTCGCGTGCACGTCCGAAGACATCAACAACACGTCGCACGGGATGATGCTCGCCGGTGCGCGCGAGCACGTGATCGTGCCGGCGCTGCGCACGGTCCACCAGCGCCTCGTCGCGCTGTCGCACGCGCTCGCCGAGCAGCCGATGCTGTCGCGCACGCACGGCCAGCCGGCCAGCCCGACGACGCTCGGCAAGGAGCTCGCGAACGTCGCCGCGCGCCTCGCACGCGCGATCACGCGCATCGAGAAGGTCGAGATCCTCGGCAAGATGAACGGCGCGGTCGGCAACTTCAACGCGCACCTGTCCGCGTATCCGGAATTCGACTGGGAAGCGTTCTCGCGCGACGTGATCGAGAACCGCCTGAAGCTCACGTTCAACCCGTACACGATCCAGATCGAACCGCACGACTACATGGCCGAGCTGTTCGACGCGGTTGCGCGCGCGAACACGATCCTGCTCGACCTCGATCGCGACGTGTGGGGCTACATCTCGGTCGGCTACTTCAAGCAGAAGACGAAGGCCGGCGAAATCGGCTCGTCGACGATGCCGCACAAGGTCAACCCGATCGACTTCGAGAACTCGGAAGGCAACCTCGGCCTCGCGAACGCGACGCTGCGCCACCTCGCCGACAAGCTGCCGGTGTCGCGCTGGCAGCGTGACCTGACCGACTCGACGGTGCTGCGCAACATGGGCGTCGCGCTCGGCTATTCGCTGCTCGCCTACGACTCGCTGATCCGCGGCCTCGACAAGCTCGAAGTCAACCCGCAGCGCCTGAACGAAGATCTCGACAACTGCTGGGAAGTGCTCGCGGAGCCGGTGCAGACGGTGATGCGCCGCTACGGCATCGAGAACCCGTACGAACAGCTGAAGGAACTGACGCGCGGCAAGGGCATCACGCGCGAAGCGCTGCAGGAATTCGTCGCCACGCTCGCGATCCCGCAGGATGCGAAGGACCGCCTGCTCGCGATGACGCCGGCGTCGTACATCGGCAAGGCCGTCGAACTCGCGAAGCGGATCGCGTAAGCGCCGCCGTCGCCGGACGGAAAAAAAGCCCGATGCGAAATTGCTCGCATCGGGCTTTTTCTTTGGCGGCTCGCGCGCGCTCGACGAAAAAAGGCGCCCCGAGGGGCGCCTGTCTCACTGCGGCATCACGATTGCCGCGAACCGCGCTCAGTGCGCGTGGCCGATCTTCGCCATCACCTGATCGACGATCTGTTCGGGCGTCAGCTCGATGCTGACCTCGATCGCCTCGTCCGGGCCCGGCTCCTCGAGCGTGTCGAGCTGGCTCTTCAGCAGCGACGGATCGAAGAAATGGCCGGTGCGGCTTTTCAGGCGCTCGTGCAACACCTCGAACGAGCCCTTCAGATACACGAACCGCACGTCGGTGTCGGTGCCGCGCAGCACGTCGCGGTACGACCGCTTCAGCGAAGAGCACGTGAACACGGCCGTCTCGCCGGCACGCTGCTTTTCCTCGATGGCCGCGCGGATCGTGCGCAGCCACGGCCAGCGGTCGTCGTCGGTCAGCGGAATGCCGTTGTGCATCTTTTCCTTGTTCGCCGCGCTGTGAAACGCGTCGCCGTCGGTATAGCTGCACGACAGGCGTTCTGCCAGCATTTCGCCGATTCGCGATTTGCCCGCGCCCGACACGCCCATTGCGATCAGAATCATTGACTACCCCTTGTTACAAAACCACGCTCAGCAGCAGCGTAAAGCTCAGACCGAGCACCGAGATGATGGTTTCAAGCAGCGACCAGGTCTTGAACGTCTGACCAACCGTCATCCCGAAGTATTCCTTGATCAGCCAGAAGCCGCCGTCGTTCACGTGCGAGAAGATCAGCGAGCCCGAGCCCGTCGCGAGCACCAGCAGCTCCGGACGAACCGCCGCGCCCGACGCCGCCGCGATCGGCGCGACGATGCCGCAGGCCGTCGTCATCGCGACCGTCGCCGAACCCGTCGCGAGACGCATCAGCGCCGCGACGAACCAGCCGAGCAGCAGCGGCGACAGGTGCGCGTGCTTCGCGGTCTCGACGATCTGCTGCGAGATCCCGCTGTCGCGCAGGACGCCGCCGAAGCCGCCGCCCGCACCGACGATCAGCGTGATGCCGGCGATCGGCGCCAGGCACTCGCCGCAGAACTTCTGGATCTGGTCGCGGTTGAAACCCTGCAGCTTGCCGAACGTGAAGAAGCTCACCAGCACGGCGATCAGCAGCGCGACGTCGGAGTTGCCGGCAAAGCGCAGCAGGCTGTTCGGCAGCGACTTCGGCGTGAAGATCAGGTCGGCCCAGCTGCCGACCAGCATCAGGATCACCGGCAGCAGGATCGTGAACAGCGTGATGCCGAAGCTCGGCAGTTCGCGCTGCTTGCCTTCCGTGTGCGATTCGACGAACTGCGCGGCGAGCGGATTGTTCTCCGGCAGCTTGACGAACTTCGAGATCATCAGCGCAAACAGCGGGCCCGCGACGATCGCGGTCGGCACGCCGACGATCAGGCCGAACGCGATCGTCTTGCCGATGTCGGCACCGTATTGCTGGACGGCCAGCAGCGCGGCCGGGTGCGGCGGAATCAGCCCGTGCACGACGGACAGGCCCGCGACCATCGGCAGGCCGACGACGAGCAGCGACTTGCCGGTGCGCTTCGCGACGTTGAACGCGATCGGGATCAGCAGCACGAAGCCGACTTCGAAGAACACCGGCAGGCCGACGATGATCGCGACGAACATCATCGCCCAATGAATGTTCTTCTCGCCGAACCAGTCGATCAGCGTGGTCGCGATCCGCTCCGCGCCGCCCGATTCGGCCATCATCTTGCCGAGCATCGTGCCGAGGCCGACGACTACCGCGATGTGGCCGAGCGTGTTGCCGTTGCCGGTCTCGAACGACTTGACGATCTTGTCCATCGGCATCCCGACCACGAGGCCGAGGCCGAGCGAGACGATGATGAGCACCAGGAACGGATAGATCTTGAACCGCGCGATCATCACGATCAGCGCGACGATCGCGATCACGGTATAAACGAGCAGCATGCTGCCTTGGACAGCCCCCATGTGGCACTCCTCCTAGGATTGTTCGAACCGGGCGAGTTGTTGCGAGTATGCCCGGCTATGCAGGTCTCCGAAACACGGGGGTTCCCACCCCGCGAGGACGCTGAATTTTACTTATCTTTACGGTCCGCGGATAGAACCGGTTCCATCAGCAAAAACCCTCGGTAAAACAAGCACTAAGCGCTCGCTTACCGAGGGTCAAACGTTCGTTTCGTACAAGGCTTAACGGGGCAGCTGGCTCGCGGCTTGCGCAAGGCGCGTGACTTCGGCCCAGTCCTGCGCGGCGAGCGCGGCCTTCGGCGTGAGCCACGAACCGCCGACGCATACGACGTTCGGCAGCTTCAGGAAATTCGGCGCGGTGTCGACCGTGATGCCGCCCGTCGGGCAGAACTTCAGCGCCGGGAACGGACCGTGGAACGCCTGCAGCATCGGCACGCCGCCGGCTTGCTGCGCGGGGAAGAACTTGACGATCTCGTAGCCGAACTCGAGCGCCTGGATGATGTCGCTCGGCGTCATCACGCCCGGCAGCAGCGGCAGGCCGGCGTCGAGGGACGCGAGGTGCAGGTCCTTCGTCAGGCCCGGCGACACGCCGAACTTCGCACCCGCGCGCTTCGCCTGCTCGCAGTGCTCGGGCTTCGTGATCGTGCCGACGCCGACGACGATGTCGTCCGCGAGCTGGCTCGCGCGCTGGATCGCCTCCAGGCCGGCCGGCGTGCGCAGCGTGATCTCGAGCACCTTGACGCCGCCCGCGTGCAACGCGCGCGACACGTGTTCGCCCTGCTCGACCGAGTCGAATGCGAGCACCGGAATCACCGGGCCCAGCTTCACGATTTCAGCAATCGTCTTCATCTGGAACACTCCTTGAAATTCATGCAGCGACGCTGACGGCCGTTTCGCCGACCAGCGTCCCGAAAACCGATGCGCCCTGCTCGGCCGGCGCGGCCGCCGCGCGGAACACGCCGAACAGTTCGCGCCCGAAACCGACCTCGTTCTCGGCCTGGTGCAGCGGCTGCGCGACCGGGCGCGCCTGCCACTCGGCGTCGTCGACCTCGATGTCGAGGATGCCGGCTTCCGCGTCGATCACGAGCGTGTCGCCCGTCTTCACCTTGCCGAGCGGGCCGGCCAGCAGCGCTTCCGGCGACACGTGGATCACGGCCGGCACCTTGCCCGACGCGCCCGACATGCGGCCGTCGGTCACCAGCGCGACGTGAAAGCCCTGATCCTGCAGCACGCCGAGCAGCGGCGTCAAACGATGCAGCTCGGGCATCCCGTTCGCGCGCGCGCCCTGGAAGCGCACGACCGCGACGAAATCGCGCTTCAGCTCGCCGCGATCGAAGGCCTCCTGCACGGCTTCCTGCGAATCGAACACGATCGCGGGCGCCGTCACCTTGCGGTGCTCGGGCGCGACCGCCGAGATCTTGATCACGCCGCGGCCGAGCCGGCCCTGCATCAGGCGCAGGCCGCCGTCCGGCTGGAACGGGTCGCGAATGCCGCGCAGCACCTTCGTGTCGTGGCTCTCGGCCGTGCCGTCGACCCACGTCAGCTTGCCGTCGATCAGCTTCGGCTCCTTCGTGTAGTGCGACAGGCCCTTGCCCGCCACGGTCGTCACGTCTTCGTGCAGCAACCCGCCCTCGAGCAGGTTGCGCACCAGGAACGCGACGCCGCCCGCCGCGTGGAAGTGGTTCACGTCGGCCTTGCCGTTCGGGTAGATCTTCGCGAGCAGCGGCACGACCGCCGACAGCTCGTCGAAATCGTTCCAGTCGATCAGGATGCCGGCCGCGCGCGCGATCGCGACGAGGTGCAGCGTGTGGTTGGTCGAGCCGCCCGTCGCGAGCAGCGCGACGATCCCGTTGACGATCGCCTTCTCGTCGATCACGTGGCCGATCGGCGTGTAGTGACCGCGCTCGACCGTCAGGTCGAGCACGCGGCGCGCGGCTTCGGCGGTCAGCGCGTCGCGCAGCGGCGTGTGCGGATGGACGAACGCCGAACCCGGCAGGTGCAGGCCCATCAGCTCCATCAGCATCTGGTTGCTGTTCGCGGTGCCGTAGAACGTGCAGGTGCCGTGGCCGTGATACGCGGCCGATTCCGCTTCGAGCAGCGCGTCGCGGCCGACCTGGCCGGTCGCGAACTGCTGGCGGATCTTCGCCTTGTCGTCGTTCGACAGGCCGCTCGTCATCGGGCCGGCCGGCACGAAGATGGTCGGCAGGTGGCCGAACTGCAGCGCGCCGATCAAGAGGCCCGGCACGATCTTGTCGCAGATGCCGAGGCAGAGCGCCGCGTCGAACATGTTGTGGGTGAGCGCGATCGCGGTGCCCATCGCGATCGCCTCGCGCGAGAACAGCGACAGCTCCATGCCCGGGTTGCCCTGCGTGACGCCGTCGCACATCGCCGGCACGCCGCCCGCGAATTGCGCGACGCCGCCGTTCTCGCGCGCGGCGGCCTTGATGATGTCGGGGAAATCCTTGTACGGCGCATGCGCGGACAGCATCTCGTTGTACGAGGACACGATGCCGATGTTCGGCTCGCGGATCGCCTTGATCTGGAACTTGTCGCTGCCTTCGAGACCCGCGAAGCCGTGCGCGAGGTTCGCGCACGACAGCGCGCCGCGCGCCGGGAACTTGCCTTGCGCGCCGTCGATGCGCTGCAGATAGGCGGAACGGGTCGATTGGCTGCGGGCGATCACGCGATCGGTGACTTTCGCCAGGGTGGGGTGCAGCGACGTCATGCTGGGCGCTCCTGTATGCCGGACGGACACCGGCGGTTGGAATCGTGGGGACGGTCGAGTGCATCGAACGAACGAAGTCAGTCTAGTAGAAAAACTACAAGCGCGCAATGCGGATCAGCATACGCGCAACTCACATCCCCGCCACCAGCAAGGCTTTCCTAGTGAAAACCCTAATCCACGGCATCGTCCACTGCAGAAATTGCCGACGATAGAGCTAGCATTTTCATGTAGATTTTCTACAATTCGATTGCGATACACTCGCTCATCCGAACCCGATTTCCATCCGCCGTCCCATGCTGCCTCGCATTGAAGCGATCCGCGCCGACCTGCGCCCGTCCGAGCGCAAGCTCGCCGACTACATCCTCGCCGCGCCGCGCGAGGTGCTCGACCTCGCGATGACCGAGCTGTCGACCCGCGCGGGCGTCAGCCAGCCGACCATCGCGCGCTTCTGCCAGGCGCTCGGCTGCAGCGGCTTTCGCGAATTCAAGATCCGGCTCGCGCAGAGCGTCGCGCCGGGCGTGTCGTCCGTGTATCGCGACGTCGAGCCCGACGAGCCCGCGCCCGGCATCATCGGCAAGGTGTTCGACCGCACGATCGGCGCGCTGATCGAGGTGCGCAACAGCCTGTCGGCCGGCAGCGTCGCCGACGCGATCGCGCTGCTGTCGAACGCGTCGCGCATCGAGTTCTACGGCGCCGGCGGCTCCGGCATCGCCGCGCAGGACATCCAGCACAAGTTCTTCCGGCTCGGCGTGCCGAGCGTCGCGTATTCGGACCCGCACACGTTCTCGATGTCGTCGGCGCTGCTCGGGCCACACGACGTCGTCGTCGCGATCTCGAACACCGGTCGCACGCGCGACATCGTCGAGGCCGCGCGCTCCGCGCTCGCGTGCGGCGCGAAGGTCGTCGCGATCACGCAGAGCCATTCGCCGCTCGCGAAGCTCGCGACGGTGAGCCTCGCGTCGAACGTCGCGGAGGAAACCGACGTGTTCTCGCCGATGACGTCGCGCATGTCGCATCTCGCAATCGGCGACATCCTCGCGGTCGGCGTCGCGCTGTCGCGCGGGCCCGCATTGATGGAGCGCGTCGGCCGCGCGAAGGAAGCGATCACGCGCCGCCGGATCGACGACGGCACGAAGGATTGACCCACGCACGGCGCCCCGCCGGCGCATGAGCGATGCAGAACCGACGCACGGTCCGGCGCATCAGCCGCTACCCGGCACGCACGTAAACGAAGAACGGCGCCCCGCGGGGCGCCGTTGCGCTTGGGTCGGTGCGGCCAACCGGCCGCTCAGCTCAAAACGGCTTGATCACGACCAGCGCGACCGCCACGAGCATGCCGAGCACCGGCAGTTCGTTGAACACGCGATACCACTTGTCGGTGCGACGGTTCTCGCCGCGCTCGAACACCTTCAGCAGGTGCCCGCAATACGCATGGTAGATGACGAGCAGCAGCACCACCGTCACCTTCGCATGGATCCAGCCCTGCCCCTGGCCGATGCCGATCACGAGCCACAGCCACAGCCCGCATGCGAGCGCCGGCACGGCGATCATCGTCATGAAGCGGAACAGCTTGCGCGCCATCAGCAGCAGGCGCCGCACCGCGGCCGGATCGGTCTCCATGGCCAGGTTCACGTAGATGCGCGGCAGGTAGAACAGTCCCGCGAACCACGCGGCGATCAGAACGATATGGAACGTCTTGACCCAGAGCATTGCCATCGGTTGTGCGCCTCGCTTTACTGGCGGCCTTCGCCGTGCCCGAGCACGACGTACTTCAGCGACGTGAGCCCTTCCAGGCCGACGGGGCCGCGTGCGTGCAGCTTGTCGTTCGAGATGCCGATTTCCGCGCCGAGGCCGAATTCGAAGCCGTCCGCGAAGCGCGTCGACGCATTGACCATCACGCTTGCCGAATCGACCTCGCGCAGGAAGCGCATTGCGCGGTCGTGATCCTCGGTGACGATCGCATCGGTGTGGTGCGAGCCGTAATGGTTGATGTGCTCGATCGCAGCGTCGAGGCCGTCGACGACCTTGATCGCCAGCACCGGCGCGAGATATTCGGTGTGCCAGTCTTCGTCGGTCGCGTCGACGAGCGGACCGACGCCCGCCTCGGCGAGCACCGCGCGCGCGGCTGCATCGACGCGCAGCTCGACCTGCTTGTCGCGATACAGCTTGCCGAGGGGCGGCAGCAGCGCGGCTGCGATGCCGCCCGACACGAGCAGCGTTTCCATCGTGTTGCAGGTGCCGTAGCGGTGCGTCTTCGCGTTGTCGCACACCGTCAGTGCCTTGGCGAGATCGGCGCGATCGTCGACGTACACGTGGCAGATGCCGTCGAGGTGCTTGATCATCGGCACGCGCGCCTCGTTGATCAGGCGCTCGATCAGGCTCTTGCCGCCGCGCGGCACGATCACGTCGACGTATTCGGTCATCGTGATCAGCTTTCCGACCGCCGCGCGATCGGCGGTCGCGACGACCTGCACCGCGTCCTGCGGCAGGCCGGCCGCCTCGAGCCCTTCGCCGATCAGCTTCGCGAGCGCCGCGTTCGATTCGAGCGCCTCGGAGCCGCCGCGCAGGATCGTCGCGTTGCCCGACTTCAGGCACAGCGCGGCCGCGTCGATCGTCACGTTCGGACGCGACTCGTAGATGATGCCGATCACGCCGAGCGGCACGCGCATCTGGCCGACCTGGATTCCGCTCGGGCGATACTTGAGATTGCCGATCTCGCCGATCGGATCGGCCAGCGACGCGACCTGGCGCAGGCCCTCGACCATCGTGTTCAGCGCCTTGTCCGACAGCGTCAGGCGGTCGATGAACGCCGCATCGAGCCCCTTTTCGCGGGCACGGGCGACGTCGCGCGCGTTCGCGTCCTTCAGCGCCTGCGCGTCGCGCTCGATCGCGCGGGCCACGGCGTCGAGCGCCGCGTTCTTCGCCGCCGTGCTGGCGCGCGCCATCGCGCGGGAAGCGTGCCGGGCACGGCGGCCCAGGTCCGTCATGTACTGGTCGATATCCATCGTGTGACTCGAGAAGCGAGCCGCTTGGCGCGGCATGAATTCGTGGAGAAGCGTGAGGCGCGGCGGCAGGAAGGCCGCGCCGGCTATCGAAATATTGTAAGCGGGTTGCGATGCGTGCGCTGAAGGCCCGGACGGGGCTTAACGCCGCACACGACCCGCGGTCGGCGGTCGTTCGCCGCGCGCGCCCGCCACCGTCATCGCGAGCTGGAACAGGCCGTCCCACGGATCGGGCGGCGGCTCGTCCTGCGTGCGGCGGCCCGGCGTGACGGCCGACAGCCCCTTCACCTGCCGGTCGAGCTTCGCGGCGAACGCGAGCGCCTTCTCGAGCACGCCTTCCGACACGCGGTTCAACGCGGGGCCGATCAGCCGCTCGCGCGGCCCCCACACGCGGTTCTCGCGCAGCAGCGTGGCCAGCGGCTTGCCGGCCGTCGTGCCGCGCTTGATCCGCAGCAGTGTGCGCAGTTCCTCGACGACGGCCCACATCACGAGCACGATCGCCTCGCCCTCGCCCTTCAGCCCGTCGATCATCCGCGCAAGCCGCGCGGCGTCGCCCGCGAGCATCGCCTCGTTCAGCTTGAACACGTCGTAGCGCGCGACGTTCAACACCGCGTCGTGCACCTGCTCGAACGTCAGCACGCCCTGCGGATAGAGCAGCCCGAGCTTCTGGATTTCCTGGTGCGCGGCGAGCAGGTTGCCCTCGACGCGCTCCGCGATGAACTGCAGCGCGCGCCGGCCGTCGTCGCCGGGCGCGACGCGCTGGCCCTGCATCGACAGACGCTGGCCGATCCAGTTCGGCAGCTGCGCGCGGTCGACCGGATCGATCTTCAGCGCGACGCCGCCGTTCTGCAGCGCGGTAAACCACGCGGATTTCTGCGTGGCCGCGTCGAGGCGCGGCAACGTGACGAGCATCAGCGCATCGGGGTTCGGTGCGGCCGCGAGCGTCTTCAGCGCGTCGGCGCCTTCCTTGCCGGGCTTGCCCGACGGAATGCGCAGCTCGATCAGCTGACGTTCGCCGAACAGTGACATCGCCTGGGTCGCGCCGAGCAGCACGCTCCAGTCGAAACCGCGCTCGACCGTGTGCACCGAACGCTCGGTGAAGCCGGCCGCGCGCGCGGCCGCACGAATGCGGTCGCACGCTTCCTGCGCGAGCAGCGGCTCGTCGCCGTAGACGGTGTAGAGCCCGGCCATCCCCTTCGCGAGGTGCGGCTCCAGCGCATCAAGTCGCAATTGCATCGATACGTGCGCCGGCGATCAGAGCGGCGGCGGCGGCAGCGGTGCGCCCGGTGCAACGCCCGGCACCACGTCTTCCGGCGCCGGCGTCAGCGAGTGGACGATCGCGAGACGCCGCATCAGCTGGTCGACCGCGTCGTTCTCCATGTCGCCGTACAGGATCTCGGCTTCCTGCGCCTTCGCGTTCGTGTACTGGTCGCTGTACGTCATCGCGCGGTTCAGCGCGATCGCGCTCGGCGGGATCAGCACGGTGCCGTCCTTGCTCGTCAGCGTGTAGTTCAGCGTATAGAACAGCGCGTATTCCTGCGCCGAGCCGTACTTGTTGAGCGTCAGCGTGTTCTGCCCACGCGACTCCCACATGCGCAGCACGGCATCGGCGTCGTCCGCCGACTTGACGATCTTCGTGTCGCTGCCGGCCTCGACGAGGCGCACCAGGCGCGCCTCGACGGGCGCCGGCGCGCCGGCCACCAGCAGGCGCTTGAACGCGTAGTCCTGCTGGCCGCGCAACTGGAAACCGCATGCCGACAGCGCGAGCGCGCTGCCGACGGCGAGCATCAAAAACGATCTGCGGATCACCTTCGCTCCTTCTGTGTGCGCCCGGCGGCCAACGGCCGTCAGACGACGATGTTCACGAGGCGGCCCGGCACGACGACGATCTTCTTCGCCGGCTTGCCGTCGCTGAACTTCGCGAATGCTTCGTCGGCCACCGCCGCCGCTTCGATCGCCTCGCGGCTCGCGTCCTTCGCGACCTTCAGCGCGCCGCGCACCTTGCCGTTCACCTGCAGCACGAGTTCGATCTCGGCCTGCTCGAGCGCAGCCTCGTCGACCTTCGGCCACGGGGCGTCGAGCAGCGGGCCGAATTCGTCCGCGTAGCCGAGCGCCTTCCACAGTTCGAACGTGACGTGCGGCACGACCGGGTACAGCACGCGCAGCAGCACGCCGTACGTCTCGCGCAGCACGCCGGGCGTCGCGCCCTTCGCGCCGTCGATCGCGTTCAGCATCTTCATCGCGGCCGACACGACCGTGTTGTACTGCAGGCGCTGGTAGTCGAAATCGGCCTGCTTCAGCACGCTGTAGATCTCGCGGCGCAACGCCTTGTCGGCATCGCCGAGCGCGGCCGCGTCGAAGCCCGCGCGTGCGGCGAGCGCTTCGCGGTTCGTCGCGCCGAAGCTCCACACGCGGCGCAGGAAGCGGCTCGCGCCTTCGACGCCCGCGCCCGACCATTCGAGCTGCTGCTCGGGCGGTGCGGCGAACATCGTGAACAGACGCGCGGTATCGGCGCCGTACTGGTCGATCAGCACCTGAGGATCGACGCCGTTGTTCTTCGACTTCGACATCTTCTCGATGCCGCCGAGCACGACCGGCTGGCCGTCGGCGTTCAGCGTCGCGCCGACCGGGCGGCCCTTCTCGTCGAACGCGACGGTCACGTCGGCCGGGTTGTACCAGGTCTTCTTGCCCGATGCGTCTTCGCGGTAGAACGTCTCGTTCAGCACCATGCCCTGCGTCAGCAGGTTCTTCGCCGGCTCGCCGAACTTCACGAGGCCGAGGTCGCGCATCACCTTGGTCCAGAAGCGCGAATACAGCAAGTGCAGGATCGCGTGCTCGATGCCGCCGATGTATTGATCCATCGGCATCCAGTAATCGGTGCGCGCGTCGACCATCGTCTCGGCGTCCGGCGCCGTGTAGCGCGAGAAGTACCACGACGAATCGACGAAGGTGTCCATCGTGTCGGTTTCACGCTTCGCGGCCGCGCCGCACTTCGGGCACGAACAGTTCAGGAACGCTTCCGACTTCGCGAGCGGGTTGCCCGAGCCGTCCGGCACGAGGTCTTCCGGCAGCACGACCGGCAGATCCTGCTCCGGCACCGGCACGTCGCCGCACGACGGGCAGTGGATGATCGGGATCGGCGTGCCCCAGTAGCGCTGGCGCGACACGCCCCAGTCGCGCAGGCGCCACGTGACCTGCTTGTCGCCGAAGCCGCCGGCCTTCAGGTCGGCCGCGATCGCGTCGACCGCCGCGCCGTACGCAAGGCCGTCGTACTTGCCGCTGTTGATGCAGGTCGCGACTTCCTTGTCGCCGTACCACTCCTGCCATGCGTCGAGCGAGTACGTCTGGCCTTCGGCCGCGATCACCTGCTTGATCGGCAGGTCGTATTTCTTCGCGAACGCGAAATCGCGCTCGTCGTGCGCCGGCACGCCCATCACCGCGCCTTCGCCATAGCTCATCAGCACGTAGTTGCCGATCCACACCTCGACCGGCTCGCCCGTCAGCGGGTGCTTGACCGAGAAGCCCGTCGCGACGCCCTTCTTTTCCATCGTCGCGACATCGGCCTCGGCGACGCCGCCGCGCTTGCATTCGTCGATGAACGCCTGCAGTTCCGGCTTGCCCTGCGCGAGACGCGTGGCGAGCGGGTGCTCGGCCGCGATCGCGCAGAACGTGACGCCCATGATCGTGTCGGCACGCGTCGTGAACACGCGCAGCAGCTTCTGCTCGCCGTCGAGTTCGTACGGGAAGCCGAAGTTCACGCCGAAGCTCTTGCCGATCCAGTTCTGCTGCATGATCTTCACGCGCTCGGGCCAGCCGAGGCCGTCGAGGTCGTTCAGCAGCTCATCCGCGTACTGCGTGATCCGCAGGTAGTACATCGGGATCTCGCGCTTCTCGACGAGCGCGCCCGAACGCCAGCCGCGGCCGTCGATCACCTGCTCGTTCGCGAGCACGGTCTGGTCGACCGGATCCCAGTTCACGGTGCCCGTCTTCTTGTACGCGATGCCCTTCTCGAGCATCTTCAGGAACAGCCACTGGTTCCACTTGTAGTAGTCGGGCTTGCACGTCGCGATCTCGCGCGACCAGTCGATCGCGAGGCCCATCGACTGCATCTGGCCCTTCATGTAGTCGATGTTGTCGTAGGTCCACTTCGCGGGCGGCACGCCGTTCGCCATCGCGGCGTTCTCGGCCGGCATCCCGAACGCGTCCCAGCCCATCGGCATCAGCGTGTTGTAGCCGTTCATCCGCAGATAGCGGTACATCACGTCGTTGATCGTGTAGTTGCGCACGTGACCCATGTGCAGCTTGCCGGACGGGTACGGCAGCATCGACACGCAGTAGAACTTCGGCTTCTGCGAATCTTCCTTCGTCTTGTAGGCATCGGCTGCGCGCCAGTCGCCCTGAGCGGCGGCTTCGACGTCGGCGGGTACGTATCTCTCGTGCATGGTGTGGTTCGGACTAGGCTTTAAGCGGCGCGCCACGAGGCGGGCACGCGGAAGTGGACGAAATCGGGCAGCCCGGCGGCGGGGGCAGGCTCACGGTTCTCGTGCCTGCCTCATGATCCGGATATTCGCCGGATAACCCGGAGGGTCTCCAGGTTACCCGGCGAAACCCTGCCAACCGGGCGAAAACGACGATTATACCGTTCGTGGCGGGCGGTACGGCCGGTCTCGCCGGCCGGCCCGCATTCTTGCCTGCGGGACGACACGGATGGCGCGAGCGCCCGGTGCGTCAGCCGGTCAGCCGGTCAGCCGGTCAGCCGGTCAGCCGGTCAGCCGGTCAGCGGGTCAGCGGGTCGCGCCCGCGGCGGCCGGCGCGGCGGCGCCCGCCGGCGGCACGTCGGTGACGAAGCCGATCCGCGTGAGCCCGGCGGCCTGCGCGGCGCCCATCACCTGCGCGATCACGTCGTAGCGGGTCGCGCGCGAGGCGCGCAGCCGCAGCTCGGGCGGCGCGGCGCCCGCGGCGGCGGCCCGGAAGCGCGCCGGCAGCGCGTCGAGTGCGACGGGCGCGTCGTCCCAGTAGAGCTTGCCAGCGTCGTCGATCGACAGCGTGACCGACTGCGGCGTGTCGCGCGCGACGCCGGCCGCGACCTTCGGCAGGTCGAGCCGGATCGCGTGCGTCATCAGCGGCGCGGTGATGATGAAGATGACGAGCAGCACGAGCATCACGTCGATCAGCGGCGTCATGTTGATCTCCGCCATCGGCGCGGACGTCTTGTGGTGCTCCAGCCCGCCGAATGCCATGGTCGTTCCTCCCGGCCGCGCGTCAGGCGCCCTGCGCGCACACGAATACGTGCAGGTCGCGCGCGAAGCCGTCGAGTTCCTCGGCGAGCTGGCGCACGAGCCGCCCGAGGATGTTGTAGGCAAGCACCGCGGGGATCGCGACGACGAGCCCGAACGCGGTCATGATCAGCGCCTCGCCGACCGGCCCCGCGACGTTCTCGATCTGCGCCTGCCCGCTCGCGGCGATGCTGCCGAGCGCGTGGTAGATGCCCCAGACGGTGCCGAGCAGCCCGACGAACGGCGCGGTGCTGCCGATCGACGCGAGCAGCACCTGGCCGAACTCGAGACGCCGCTGCGAGCGCAGCATCGCGTGACGCAGCGCGCGCAGCACGCGTTCGCTGCGCTCGACACGCGCGGCCAGCGCGGCCGGATCGTGTTCGTCGGCCGCATCGCGCGCGGCTTCGGCGAGCGGCACGAACACGCGCTCGCGATCGGTGCCGGCGAGCGCGGCGATGCCCGCATCGAGCGACGGCGCGCGCCAGAACGCGGCGAGCGCGCGCGGCCCCTGCCGCTTCGCACGGACCAGCAGCCAGGCTTTCATGAGGAGGAAGCACCAGCTGGCGACGGACATCGCCAGCAGCACGTAGGCGACGGCGTGCGTGATCGCATCGCCGCTTTCGAGGTAGTGGACAACGCCGGTGGGAATCGCCATCGGAGTTTCCCCGTGAGGGTCAGCGCAGGCCGAGCACGTCCTGCATGTCGAACAGGCCGGCGCCGCGCGCCGACAGGAAGCGGACCGCACGCAGCGCGCCCTGCGCGTAGGACACGCGGCTCGACGACTTGTGCGTGATCTCGATCCGTTCGCCGATCCCGGCGAACAGCACGGTGTGATCGCCGACGATGTCGCCGCCGCGCACGGCCGCGAAGCCGATCGTCGACGGGTCGCGTTCGCCCGTCACGCCATGGCGGCCGTACACCGCGAAGTCGTCGAGCGAGCGCCCGAGTGCGCCGGCCACGGCCTCGCCCATCATCAGCGCGGTGCCCGACGGCGCGTCGACCTTGTGACGGTGGTGCGCCTCGATGATCTCGATGTCGTAGCCGTGCGAGAAATGCTTCGCCGCGAATTCGAGCAGCTTCAGCGTGACGTTCACGCCGACGCTCATGTTCGCCGCGAACACGATGCCAATCTTGCCTGCCGCGGCCTGCAGCTCGGCCTTCTGCTCGGCGGTGAAGCCGGTCGTGCCGATCACGAGCTTCACGTCGTGGCGCAGCGCGGCCGCGACGTGCGCGATCGTGCCTTCCGGCCGCGTGAAGTCGATCAGATAGTCGGCCTGCGCGAACACGGCGTCGAGGTCGTCGGTCAGCTTGATCCCGGTTTCCTTGCCGAGAAACGCGCCCGCGTCCTGGCCGAGGAACGGCGAATCGGCGCGGTCGAGCGCGCCGACGAGCTGCGCGTCGGAATCGTTGAGAACGGCTTCGATCAGCATCCGGCCCATACGGCCCGATGCACCGGCAATCGCAATCTTCATGGCTTTCTACACGACAGGTCTAAAGGCGGGCGGCGCATGCCGCCCTGTTTCCGCACGCCGGCCGCTTACTGGGCCGGCGCGGTGAGCGGCTGGTTCTGCAGGTTGTCCGAGCCTTGCGGGCCGACCGGCGGCGACGCCTCGTTCGACGCGTTCGGCTGCGGCGGGCGATGGAACTGGAATTGCGGCTGGATCGCCGGCGCGGCGCCCGGCGGCTGGCCGCCCGGCACCGGCGCGCCGCCCGAGGCCTGCGCGGACGGCGTGAAGCGGCGGGCGGTCGTGCCCTGCCCGGACACCTGGTTGGTCGCGCGGTTCGCCGCGCGCGCCGCCTGGGCGTTCGCATCCTGGTCGACCGCCGCGCCGGAAACCGGCTCGACGGACGGGCTCGCGGCAGCGGTCGCCTGCGCGGCGCTCGCCGCAGCCGCGGCAGCGGCGGCTTCGGACGCCTTCTTCGCCGCGGCCGCGGCCTTCGCCTTCTTGCCGCCGCGGTCGCCGTCGATATCGGCCAGCAGGTCGAGTTCGGACGGCAGGTTCTCGGCGCCCGTCCAGCTCGCGAGGCGATCGCCCGAGAACGTCAGCACGAGGTCGCGCTGCTGGACGACGGACGTCGAGCCGCGCTTGAAGTAAAAGAGGTAATCCCAGCGGTCGGCATGGAACATGTCCGACAGCAGCGGCGTGCCGAGCAACGCGCGCACCTGCTCGCGCGTCATTCCGGCCTGCAGCTGCGCGGCCTTCTCCTGCGACACGAAGTTGCCCTGCACGACAGTGATCCGATAGGGCGTGATGCTCTGCGCGATGCGCTGCGTCACGCTGTCGTACGACGAACAACCAGCCAGCGCGGCAACGGCGGCGGCAGCGATGATGGCACTCCGCATGCGACTCCTCTGATAGTGCGAAAGGGATTCCGGGAACATTTCCGTCACCGAGCTGGCCCGCGTCGCGGGTCGCGCGTGTTTCTGGAACGGCGAAAAGCCGGTAACATTGAAGCCCTGCATTGTACTCTAGGGATGCCTAGCCATGACCAATCCGACGGATCTCAAGAATATCGGGCTAAAGGCCACCCTACCGCGCCTCAAGATTCTCGAGATCTTCCAGCAAAGCCCGGTGCGTCACCTGACGGCCGAAGATGTCTACCGCAACCTGCTCAACGAGCAGCTCGACATCGGGCTCGCCACCGTTTACCGCGTGCTGACGCAGTTCGAGCAGGCCGGCCTGCTCACGCGCAGCAACTTCGAATCCGGCAAGGCCGTGTTCGAGCTCAACGAAGGTTCGCACCACGATCACCTCGTCTGCCTCGATTGCGGCCGCGTCGAGGAATTCTTCGATGCCGAGATCGAAGGCCGCCAGCAAGCGATCGCCAAGGAACGCGGCTTCCGGCTCCAGGAACACTCGCTCGCGATGTACGGCTCCTGCACGACCGAGAACTGCCCGCACCGCAAGCACTGATCCGCACCCTGCGCGCACGCGCGACGGCCCGGCCGGCAGCTCGCCGCCCGGGCCGTGTTGTTTTCGGGATGGAAAAACGGCCCGCACGTCGCGTGCGGGCCGGGTCGGGAACGTTTTCGGTCGATCGTGCGGGACGAGGCGCCGCGTGTCGCCGGCGCGCGGCGCTCGATCCACTCGAATCCGCTCAACCCCTGACCCTACCTTCGCGCGTCAGGCCGTGCTCGCGCACGCGGGCTCGAACTCGAGCGCCCACGCGTCGTCGAGCGGAATCTCGTCGCAGTTCGGCTGCGGGCCGCCACGGTCGACGATCACGAAGTCGCTGACCGCGTCGAGCGCGAGCAGCGGATGGTGCCAGACGCCCTTCGCGTAGTTCACGCCCTGCCAGCCTTCGGCGAGGAACGCGCGCATCGCGTCGGGCCGGAACTCGCCGGCCGGCGCGACGACGATCGCATAGCGCGACACGGCCGCCAGCGGGATGAACGCCTGGCTGCCGTGCGGATGGCGCTCCATCAGCGTGATCGCCACCGGCAGCGCGCGCGGCTGCGCACGAAACACGCTGACGAGCGGCCGGCCGCCGTCCGCGCAGACGTCGATCGTCGCGAGATCGTGGAAGCGCTCGGTGGTGCCGCCGTTGATCGGGAAGTGCCGCGCGCCTTCGAGCGCGATCACGTCGCCGAACGGCGCGAAGGCCTCGCGGGTCAGGCGCTCGACGCGCAGGATATGTGGTCCGCTCATGCCGATGCCCTCCTTCAAGCCGGCTCGCCCCACAGACGCAGGCGCGACACGCCGCCATCCGGGAAGATGTTGAAGCGCACGTGCGTGACGGGGCCGAGCGTTGCGAGCTGGTCGAACGTATGCACGTGGTCCATCTGCAGCTTCTGCTCGCCGAGCAGTTCGGCCCAGAACATCGCCTGCGTGACGAGAGAATCGTCGGTGCCGCCGGCGACGTGCGCGGCCTGCAGCGAACAGCGGTCGGGGAAGTTGCCCTTGAAGAACGCCGTATCGACCTCGACGCGCCGGATGATGCCCGGCCGCGCCAGCGCGACGATCGCCCAGTCGTTGCCGGGTTCGCGGCGGCGCCGCGTTTCCCAGCCGTCGCCCATGTTCGCGCCGCGCCCCGGCATCAGCATCTGCGAGGCCGGACCGAAGTGCTGGTTGTTCGCGGCCACCAGGTAGCCGCCGTTCTCGATCGCCGCGAGATCGACGAGTTCGCCCGCCGGCACGTGGCGCCAGTCGCGCTGCGGCTGGCCGTACACGCGCAGCCGCGCGAGCCCGCCGTCCGGATACAGGTTCACGCGCAGGTGCGTGACCGGCTGCGCATCGTCGACGCTCACGTAGTGATGCGAATTGCCCTGCAGCGTCGTCGCGGGGACGATCGTGCGCCATTCGGTGTCGTCCGGCGGCGTGTCGCCGTCCACCGCACAGGCCTCGATCGACGCGGCCGGCGGAAAGTTGCCGGTGAAGTGGCTCGTATCGAGATCGACGCCGTAGATCACGCCCGGCCGCGCGAGCCGGACCACGCAGAAGTCGTGGCCGGTGGTGCGCTTGCGGCGCGTTTCCCAGCCGTCCATCCACTTGCCGTGGTCGTCGTACTTGCCGGGAATGAAGACGGCCGGCTCGGGATTCAGCATGCGCTCCTTCGGCGCGAAGAATTCGTCGCTGGCGAAGAGCGCCTGCGCGCCCAGGCGCGGGTCGGCGAGGTTCATGTAGCGCCGCGTGAAGGCCGGCGCGTTCGGATCGAGGATGGGGGCTGCCATGTCGTCTCCATTATTTTGGCAAGGACCGGCGCATCGACGCGCCAGCCGCGGGACATTCGTTCGCGCGAAGCAGCCCGGGAGGCCGCTTCGCGCGCGGGTGCGCTCAGAGCGCGTGGGCCTGGTCGCCGGCGACCGGCGCGGCGCTGCCGGCTTCGTCGGCCACGTAGCGCAGTTCGCGGTTCAGCACGCGCTTCGCACGGGCCCGGTCGATGTCGTTCTCCCACACGGCGACGACCACCGTCGCGACGCAGTTGCCGATCAGGTTGGTCAGCGCGCGGGCAATGCCGACGAACCAGTCGACCGGCAGGATCAGCACGAGGCCGAGCACCGGAATCGCGGGAATCGCCGACAGCGTCGCCGCGAGGATCACGATCGCCGAACCGGGAATCCCGTGCGCGCCCTTCGACGTGACGAGCGACACGAGCAGCACGACGATCAGGTCGTGCGTGGACAGCGGCGTGTTGGTGGCCTGCGCGATGAACAGCACCGCGAGCGTCAGGTAGATCGAGAAGCCGTCGAGGTTGAACGAATAGCCGGTCGGGATCACGAGGCCGACCGTCGAATCCTTGATGCCCATGTATTCGAGCTTGCTCATCACCTGCGGCAGCACCGCGTCCGACGACGCCGTGCCGAGCACGATCGACAGTTCCTCGCGCAGGTAGCGGATCAGCTTGAACACCGAGAAGCCCGCGAGACGCATCACCGCGCCGAGCACGACCGTGACGAACACGAAGCAGCTCAGGTAGAACACCGCGACGAGGTAGCCGAGCTGCTTGAGCGACGCGACGCCGTACTTGCCGGTCGTGAACGCGATCGCGCCGAGCACGCCGAGCGGCGCGAGCTTGATGATGAAGCCGATGATGCGGAAGAACACGTGCGACAGTTCCTCGATCAGCGAATTGACGCGCTGCGCCTTGTCGCCCAGCAGCGACAGCGCCGAGCCGAACAGCACCGCGAACACGAGGATCTGCAGGATGTCGCCCTTCGCGAACGCGTCGATCGCGGTCTCGGGGATGATCTTCATCAGGTAGCCGGCCGTGTCCTTCAGGCTTTCGGCGTTCTTCGCGTACGTCGAGAGCGAGGCCGCGTCGAGCGAGCGCAGGTCGATGTTCATGCCGACGCCCGGGCGCGTGACCCATGCGAGGACGAGCCCGATGCCGAGCGCAAGCGTCGTCATGATCTCGAAGTAGACGACCGCCTTCAGGCCGACCCGGCCGACCTTCTTCAGGTCGCCCGCATTGGCCATCCCGCTGACCACGACGCAGAACACGATCGGGCCGATGACCATCTTGATGAGCTTCAGGAAGCCGTCGCCGAGCGGCCGTAGCGACTCGGCGAAATGCGGGAAGAACGCGCCAAGCGCGACCCCGAGGATCAATGCGACGACTACCCGGCCAAACAGCGAATTGAGGAATTTCGACACGGCGCTCTCCCGATCCAACGGTTGCAGTTTCGTCTGTTCATACTGGTAAGACCAGTGATGTTATGGTGGATAGTAGGAAGCCGATATAGTCGAGTCAAGGACGGACAAAATAGGGATTTCCCGCCCCTGTGCCCCGCACCGTGCGGGGGCGGATCGTGGCTTTCCCGTAGGCCGGTCGTGCACCGCGCGCGTGCGGATTACAATGCCGGTCAGACCGGCCATCGTTCACATCATGAAAAACGTTCCGCACACCGTGACCGACGCCGCCATCGCGACGATCCGCGACCGGATCGAGGCAGGCGTGTATCCGGTCGGCAGCCTGCTGCCGGCCCAGCGCCAGCTCTCCGAGGAGCTGGAGATCAGCCGCGCGTCGCTGCGCGAGGCGCTGTCGACGCTCGAGGCGCTCGGGATGCTGCGCATCCGCGCCGGCAAGGGCGTGTATGTCGAAAGCGCGCAGGCGTCGGCCGCGCATCCGTGGCAATTCGCCGAGCAGTCGTCGCCGCCCGATACGTACCAGATGCGCTATGCGCTCGAAGGGTTCGCCGCGCGGATGGCCGCGCACGTCGTCAGCGACGACGACATCGCGTGGTTCGAGGACAACCTCGCCGACCTGCACGTCGCGCTGACCGACAGCGCGCTCGACGAAGCGTCGCAGCTCGACTTCGACTTCCACATGCGGATCATCCATCTCGCGGGCAACGCGGCGATCGAGTCGGTGCTGCGCAGCAGCGCCGACATCATGAAGGAAAGCCAGCGCATGCCGTTCTACCGGCGCGAGCTGCTGCTGTCGACGTGGCACGAGCATCGCGCGATCGTCGACGCGCTGATCGCCCGCGATGCGGCCGCGGCCGGCACCGCGATCGAGACGCACATCGCGAACGCCGCGCAGCGCGCGGGCATCTTCTTCCCGACGCCGGGCACCTGACGCAGCCGCCGGCCTACGGTCGCGGCCGGCGCGGCAGCGGTTCGCCGGTCGTACCGGTCATCCCCCCGAAGGATCGCGATACGCGAGCGCGCGCTCGATGAACGCGCGCGCCGCGACGCTGCGGTATGCGCCCTTGCGCGTGAGCAGCGCGGCCGTGCGCGACGGCAGCGGCGGATCGAGTTCCAGCGCGCACAAGTCGCCGCTCTCGCGCGCGATCGCGTCGGGCAGCACCGTCGCGAGCCGCCCGCGGCGCACGAGTTCGAGCACCGCGCTGACCGTATTCGTCTCGATCGCGATCCTCGGCTGCACGCCCTGCTCGATGAAATACCGGTCGATGCTCGCGCGCGTCGCGAACGCGCGGCTCAGCAGCACCAGCGGCTCGCCGGCGAGTTCGGCCGGGCTCAGCGCGCGGCGGTGGCGGGCGAGGCGGTGCGCGCGGCCCGTCACCAGGGCGAGCGGTTCGTCCCACAGCGGCAGCGCGTCGATGTCGGGCGCGCGCGGCGGCATGAACGCGAAGCCCGCATCGAGCCGGTCGTCGGCAAGCTGCGCCTCGATGCGCTCCTGCGACATCGCGTCAATCGTCAGCGCGACGTTCGGGAAATCCGCATGGAACGCATCGATCAGCGAGCCGCTCAGGTAGGCCGCGAAGGTCGGCATCATCGCGAGCCGCAGCGAGCCGCTGCCGAGATCGGCAACGTCGTGCAGCGCTCGCTGCCCGGTGTCGAGCTCGTGCAGCGCCGCGCGCGCGTGGCGCGCATAGACCTCGCCGAATTCGGTGAGCCGCACCGTGCGGCCCGAGCGGTCGAACAACTGCACGCCGAGCATGTCCTCGAGCTGGCGGACCTGCTGCGACAGCGTCGGCTGCGACACGTGCAGCGCATCGGCCGCGCGCGTGAAGCTGCGCTGCTCGGCGACGGCCAGGAAATAGCGGATGTGGCGGAGTAGCATGGCGGCCCGGGTATTGGTAGAACCAATGGATACCATAAGGATCCAGTCTTGGACGCTATGGTTCGGTTCCCGCATCATACGCACATCCGCTCCCGCGCACGCCGCCTGGCCGCCGCACCGGAGCGGCCCGCCCGGGCCCGCCCTCTCCCGCCCGCCGCACGACGTTGCGCCGCCGCCTCGACCGGGCGCCGGCCACGCGCCGCCCGGCGCGCATCGCCGATCCGCTGACGCCGGGCCCGATTTCCCGCAACCCCGCGTTGCCGACGGCCCGCGCCGCCGGCCGGCACCGCTGCTTCTTTCGCGACCATGGAACCGCATCAAGACAACCATCCTCCCCTGACCCGCGCGATGACGCTGCTGTTCGCCTGCGCGTGCGGCATCGTCATCGGCAACATCTATTACGCGCAGCCGCTGCTCGCCGCGATCGCACACAGCTTCGGCCGCCCGCCCGCCGAACTCGGCTATCTCGTCACGCTGACGCAGCTCGGCTATGCCGCAAGCCTGCTGCTGATCGTCCCGCTCGGCGACGCGGTCAACCGCCACACGCTGATCGTGCGGCTGCTCGTGCTCAACGTGATCGCGCTGGCCGCCGTCGCGTTCAGCACGAACTTCACGATGTTCGTCGTCGCGAACATCGCGCTCGGCTTCGTCACCTGCTCGACGCAGCTGCTCGTGCCGTTCGCCGCGTCGCTCGCCGACGCGCGCACGCGCGGCCGCGCGGTCGGCACCGTGATGAGCGGGCTGCTGCTCGGCATCCTGCTCGCGCGCGTCGCCGCCGGCGCGATCGCCGACGGGTTCGGCTGGCGCGCGGTGTACGGCATCGCCGCGGCGATGATCCTCGCGCTGACCGGCGTGCTCGCGGTGAAGCTGCCGAAGGATCGCCGCCACGCGCGGCTCGACTACGCGGCGCTGATGCGCTCGCTCGTCGCGCTGGTGCGCGCGCAGCCGCTGATCGCGCTGCGCTCGGCCTACGGCGCGCTCGTGTTCGCGTGCTTCAGCCTGCTGTGGACCGGCCTCACGTTCCTGTTGAGCCAGCCGCCGTACAGCTGTTCCGAAGGGCAGATCGGCCTGTTCGGGATCGTCGGCGCGGTGGGCGCGCTCGCGGCGACGTCGGCCGGCCGGCTCGTCGATCGCGGCCACGGCAACGCGGCGACCGGCCTGTTCGCGGCGGCCGTGCTCGCGTCGTTCGCGCTGATCGCGGCCGGCGCGCATTCGCTCGTCGCGCTGATCGCGGGGATCCTGCTGCTCGACGTCGGCGTGCAGGGCATGCACATCTCGAACCAGAGCGTGATCTATGCACTCGCGGGCCACGCGCGCAGCCGCGTGACGACCATCTACCTGACGAGCTACTTCGTCGGCGGCGCATTCGGATCGTTCGCGGCGAGCGTCGCGTACGGCATCGAAGGCTGGCGCGGCGTGTGCATCGCGGGCGCGGCGCTCGCGGGCGTGCTGATCGCCCTGTGGCTCGCGTCGCAGCGCATCGGCGCGCGGCAAGTCACGCAATGATCCGGTTTCGCTCCAGCCGATGAAAAAGGCACGCTCCGCCAATCGCGGGCGTGCCTTCCTTGCCTTGTGCGCCGTCGCGCGCCATCAGCAGGAGCTCATGCCGCCGCGTCCGCGAAATCGATCAGCACCTTCATCGCGCGCTGCCGGTCGCCGGCCAGCTCGAACGCGCGGTTCGCGTCGCGCATCGGGAACACGCCCGTCACGGCCGGGCGCAGGTCGACGCGCTCGGCATTGATCAACTGCACCGCGAGCGCGAATTCCGCATGGAAGCGGAACGAGCCGCAGATCGACAGCTCCTTCGCGACCACGACGTTCTGCGGCAGGCTGACGTCGCCGCCGAGCCCGAGCTGCACGACGACGCCGCGCGGCCGCATCACGTCGAGACCGTCGCGCAGCGCGCGCGCATTGCCCGAACACTCGATCATCACGTCGAACGTGCCCTTGTCTGCACCGTAGCGCGCGACCCAGCCGGTGTCGGCCGCCGCGTTGATCGTATGGTCGGCGCCGAGCGCGCGGGCGACCTCGAGCGGCGCATCGACCACGTCGGTCGCGACGATCTCCGCCGCGCCGTGCACCCGCGCCGCCGCGACCGCCAGCACGCCGATCGGCCCGCACCCCGACACGAGCACGCGCCGCCCGATCAACGGGCCCGCGCGCGACACCGCATGCAGCCCGACCGCGAACGGCTCGGCGAGCGCCGCGAGCGACAGCGGCACATGGTCCGCCACCTTCACGCACTGCGCGGCATCGCACACGAGCGCGTTGCGAAACGCGCCCTGCACGTGCGGCATGCGCATCGCGCTGCCGTAGAAGCGCATGTCGAGACACTGGTTCGGCAGCCCTTCGAGGCAGTAGCGGCATGCGCCGCACGGGCGGCTCGGATTCACCGCGACGCGATCGCCGACCTTCACCGACGTCACGTCCGGCGCGACCGCCGCCACCGTGCCGGCGACTTCATGGCCGAGCACCATCGGCTGCTGCAGCCGGATCGCGCCGAAGCCGCCGTGCCGGAAGTAATGGAGATCGGAGCCGCAGATGCCGCCCATCGCGACCTCGACGCGCACCTGGCCCGGACCGATCTCGCCCGCGTCCTGCTCCTCGAGCCGCAGGTCGTTCGGCCCGTGGATCACGAGACACATGCAACGCATACGCATGACGTTCCTCCTTTTCTAGACGGCGCTGGTCAGCCCGCCGTCGACGAACAGCGTCTGACCGTTCACGAAATCCGATGCGGCCGACGCGAGGAAGATCGCCGCGCCGCACAGCTCGTCGACCTGCCCCCAGCGGCCGGCCGGCGTGCGCTTGCACAGCCAGTCGGAGAACGCCGCGTCGTCGACCAGCGCGCGATTCAGCTCGGTCTCGAAATAGCCGGGCGCGAGGCCGTTCGCCTGGATGCCGTGGCGCGCCCAGTCGGCGCACATGCCTTTCGTCAGCATCCGCACCGCGCCCTTGGTCGCAGCATACGGCGCGATCGTCGGCCGGGCGAGCTCGCTCTGCACCGAGCAGATGTTGATGATCTTGCCGCGGCCACGCGCGATCATGTGGCGCGCCACCGCCTGCGCGACGTTGAACACGCCGTCGAGGTTCACGCGCATCAGTGCATGCCAGTCGTCCGGGTCGAATGCGTCGAGCGGCGCGCGGCGCTGGATGCCCGCGTTGTTCACGAGGATGTCGATCGCGCCGACGCGCGCCTCGAAATCGTCGATCGCCGCGCGCACCTGCGCGTGCTCGGCGACGTCGAACACCGCGTAGTCGGCCGCGAAGCCTTCCTCGCGGAAATGGCGCGCGAGCGTCGCGGCCTTCTCCTCATTGCGATCGTTGATCACGATCGCCGCACCGGCCTCCGCGAGCCCGCGGGCGAGCGTCAGGCCGATCCCGCGTCCGGAACCCGTGATCAGTGCGCGGCGGCCATCCAGGCGGAACCGGTCAAGCGCGTTGTTCATGCATGTCTCCTCGTGCCATCGAGCCGACCGCCGGTCGCGGCCGGTCTCGCGTCGAGGGTATCTTCGACGCTCGGACGGGCGTCGCGCCAATGGTCTTTTTTGATCCGGTTATCATGAAATCCGATCACCGTTCTCTTCACCGTTTGCCGCCGCCCGCCCACCATGGAACTCAAGCAATTGCGCGCCTTCGTCACGCTCGCGGAAGAACTGCATTTCGGGCGCGCCGCACAGCGCCTGTTCATCGTGCAGTCCGCGCTGAGCATGCAGATCAAGGCGCTCGAGGAGGAGCTGGGCGCACGCCTGTTCGAGCGCGACCGTCACAAGGTCGAGCTCAGCGATACGGGGCGAGTGTTCCTGCCCGAAGCGCGGGCGACGCTGCAGCAGGCCGCGCGCGCGGAGCAGATGGCGCGGCTGTCGAGCCGCGGCGAGATCGGCACGCTGCGCATCGCGTTCGTGTCGTCGGTGCTGCCGGCGCTGCTGCCGGCCGTGCTGCGCACGATGCGCGAGCGTTATCCGCTGATCGCGCTCGAACTGAAGGATTTGCCGACGCCCGACCAGATCGCAGCGCTGCGCGACCGGCGCATCGATTTCGGGATGATCCGGCTGCCGGCCGCGTATGCGGGCATCGACACGCGCGTGGTGCTCGAGGAGGGCTTCGTGGTCGCACTGCCGCTCGACCATCCGCTCGCCGCGCACGACACGATTTCACCGTCCGCGTTGCGCGGCCAGCCCGCGTTCGTGCTCGCGCGCCGCTACGCGCCCGGCTTTCACGACGACATGCTGCTCGCGCTGAGTCGCGCGGGCACGACGCTCGAGATCGCGCAGGAGTTCGGGGAATTCACGACGATGCTCGCACTCGTCGCGGCCGGCATGGGGATCGGGCTGATCCCGGCGGAAGCCGCGAGCGCGCTGCCGCCGAACGTGCTCGCGCGGCCGCTCGACCTGGCCGGCCACCGCAGCGGCATCGGCCTCGCGTGGACCGACCTCGACAGCCCGCTGAAGCGCGCGTTCGTCGACGCGCTCGAGCAGGTGACGGCGAACGCCGCGCAATAAAAAACCCGGCCGGGAAAAATCCGGGCCGGGCTCGTTCGCCACGCAGGCCGCCGTGCGGCGGCCGTGCGACGTGCGGGATTACTTCGCGTTCGCGAATGCGACTGCCGTATCCAGCATGCGGTTCGAGAAACCCCACTCGTTGTCGTACCAGCTCGACACCTTGACGAGGCGGCCCGACACCTTGGTCAGCGTTGCGTCGAACGTCGACGAAGCCGGGTTGTGGTTGAAGTCGATCGACACCAGCGGTGCGTCGTTGTAGCCGAGGATGCCCTTCAGCGCGCCTTCCGATGCTTCCTTCATGATCGCGTTGACTTCCTCGACCGTCGTGTCGCGCTTCGCGATGAACGACAGGTCGACGATCGACACGTTGATCGTCGGGACGCGGATCGCGTAGCCGTCGAGCTTGCCGTTCAGTTCCGGCAGCACGAGGCCGACGGCCGACGCAGCGCCCGTCTTGGTCGGGATCTGGCTGTGGGTGGCCGAACGCGCGCGACGCAGGTCTTCGTGGTAGACGTCCGTCAGCACCTGGTCGTTCGTGTATGCGTGGATCGTCGTCATCAGGCCGGTTTCGAGGCCGATCTTGTCGTTCAGCGGCTTGACGAGCGGCGCGAGGCAGTTCGTCGTGCACGATGCGTTCGAGATGACGGTGTGCTCGGCCTTCAGCACGTCGTGGTTCACGCCGTAGACGATCGTCGCGTCGACGTCCTTGCCGCCCGGCGCCGAGATGATGACCTTCTTCGCGCCGCCCTTCAGGTGCGCGCTCGCCTTTTCCTTCGTCGTGAAGAAGCCCGTGCATTCCATCACGACGTCGACGCCCAGCTCGCCCCACGGCAGTTCTGCCGGGTTGCGGTTCGCCAGCACGCGGATCTTGTCGCCGTTCACGACGAGGTAGTCGCCGTCGACCGACACTTCGCCCGGGAACTTGCCGTGCGCGGTGTCGTACTGGGTCAGGTGCGCGTTGGTCTTCGCATCGCCCAGGTCGTTGATCGCGACGATCTCGAGATCGTGCTTCTTGCCGTTTTCATAGAACGCGCGCAGCGTGTTGCGGCCGATACGGCCGTAGCCGTTGATTGCGACGCGAATCGTCATGGTCTATCTCCTGATGGCTGAAAAAATTCGTTTCGTGCAGCTTCACGGTGCGACGCGCGCGAGGGGTGGCGCGCGTCGCGAATGCTTTTAGGCCAGCACGGCCTTCGCGGTCTCGACGACGTGCTCGACGGTGAAGCCGAAGTACTTGAACAGCACGCCGGCCGGCGCCGATTCGCCGAACGTGTCGATCCCGACGACGCCGCCTTCGAGGCCGACGTACTTGTGCCAGAACGCGGTCACGCCCGCTTCGATCGCGACGCGGCGCACGCCGTGCGGCAGCACGCGTTCGCGGTATTCGGCGTCCTGGCGGTCGAACACGTTGGTCGACGGCATCGACACGACGCGGGCCGCGATGCCCTGCTGCGCGAGCGGCTCGACGGCCTTCATCGCGAGTTCGACTTCCGAGCCCGTCGCGATCAGGATGATCTTGCGCGCGACGATCTCTTCGTCCCAGTCCTTCAGCACGTAACCGCCCTTCTCGATGTTGGCGATCTGCGCGTCGGTGCGCGGGTTGAACGCGAGGTTCTGGCGGCTGAAGATCAGGCTCGACGGACGATCGGCGGCAACCGCGTGGGTCCAGGCGACGGCCGTCTCGACCGTGTCGGCCGGACGCCAGACGTCATGGTTCGGGATCAGGCGCAGGCTCGACACGTGCTCGATCGACTGGTGCGTCGGGCCGTCTTCGCCGAGGCCGATCGAGTCGTGCGTGAACACGAAGATCGACGGGACCTTCATCAGCGACGCGACGCGCAGCGCGTTGCGGCTGTAGTCGGAGAACGTCAGGAACGTGCCGCCGAACGGCTTGTGGCCGCCGTGCAGCGCGAGGCCGTTGATCGCGGCGCTCATGCCGAATTCGCGCACGCCGTAGTTGATGTGGTTGCCGAGCAGCACGCCCGCGCCTTCCGGATTCGCGCGGACCGCCTTCGATGCCTTCCAGTTGGTCAGGTTCGAGCCGGTCAGATCGGCCGAGCCGCCGAGCAGCTCCGGCAGTGCGGCAGCGAGCCCTTCGATCGCCTGCTGCGACGCCTTGCGGGTCGCGACCGTCTCGGCGCGCTCGTTCGCACCGGCGATGATCGCCGCAGCCTTCTCGGCCCAGTCGGCCGGCAGCTTGTTGGCCATCCGGCGCTCGAATTCGGCGGCTTCTGCCGGGAACTTCGCGCGATAGGCGGCGAACGTCGCGTCCCATTCGGTCTCGGCGCGCTTGCCGGCTTCCTTCGCGTCCCATGCCGCATAGACTTCCTGCGGAATCACGAACGGCTCCCAGGTCCAGCCGAGCGCCGCGCGCGTCTTCGCGATTTCTTCCGCACCGAGCGCCGCGCCGTGCACGTCGTGGCCGCCCGCCTTGGTCGCGGCGCCCTTGCCGATCACCGTCTTGCAGCAGATCAGCGTCGGCTTGTCCGACAGCTTCGCCTTCGCGATCGCCGCGTCGACCGCGTCGACGTCATGGCCGTTCACGTTCGGGATCACGTTCCAGCCGTACGCTTCGAAGCGCTTCGGCGTGTCGTCGTGGAACCAGTTCACGACGTCGCCGTCGATCGAGATGCCGTTGTCGTCGTACAGCGCGATCAGCTTGTTCAGCTTCAGCGTGCCCGCGAGCGAGCAGGCTTCGTGCGAGATGCCTTCCATCAGGCAGCCGTCGCCGAGGAACACGTACGTGTGGTGATCGACGATCTTCGCGCCGTCACGGTTGAACTCGTCGGCCATCAGCGCTTCGCCGAGCGCCATGCCGACCGCGTTCGCGAGACCCTGGCCGAGCGGGCCGGTGGTCGTCTCGACGCCCGGCGTGATGCCGTATTCCGGGTGGCCCGGCGTCTTCGAGTGCAGCTGGCGGAAGTTCTTCAGCTCTTCCATCGGCAGGTCGTAGCCGGTCAGGTGCAGCAGCGAGTACAGCAGCATCGAGCCATGGCCGTTCGACAGCACGAAGCGGTCGCGGTCCGCCCAGTGCGGGTTCGTCGGGTTGTGCTTCAGGTGGCGCGACCAGAGCGCGACGCCGATTTCGGCCATGCCCATCGGCATGCCGGGGTGGCCGGAGTTCGCTTGCTGGACGGCGTCCATCGCGAGCGCACGGATCGCATTGGCCATCAGGGTGGTGGAGGCGGGAGACGAAGTCGTCATGTCGAGTCCGGAGAACGAGTCGAGGAAACGGGGGCACGGCGGCATCCGGAAGCTCGAGCGTCAATCGTTCCCGGCGCGCAGTGCGGCGCCTGACGGACGCGAAGCGGACGGAGCCTACGGACGGGGCTGCAAAGCTCGTCATTTTAACAGATGGGCTGACATTTCCCTTGTCGGCGCGTAGTGTTCCGGCACGGTTTTCCGCCAAACCGCCCGCCTCCTATAATTCAGACGTCGGAACTGTCTGCCCGAGCGGCCCGCCCGTGAACACGACCCTTCTCTTCCATCCCACGCCCGACGTCGCGTACGGCTTCCCGAACGCACGCCGGCTCGCGCACGTCGCGTCGCCGCACCAGCACATCGAGGTCTGGGAAACCCCGCAGCTCGGCCGCCTGTTCACGCTGGACGGCCGGCCGATGACGTCGGTCGGCGACGAATACGTGTACCACGAGTGCATGACGCACCCGGCCGCGCTCGCGCACCCGTGCCCGAGGAAGGCGCTCGTGCTCGGCGGGGGCGACGGCGGTGCCGCGCGTCAGCTGCTCAAGCACGCGTGCATCGAGCGGATCGTCGTCGCGGAGCTCGACGACGAGGTGGTCGGCATGGCGCGCCGCTATCTCGACGACGTGCACCAGGGCGCGCTCGACGACCCGCGCGTCGCGATCGTGATCGGCGACGCCGCGCATTTCGTCGCATCGACCGTCGAGCATTTCGATCTCGTCGTGTTCGACCTCACGCCGCCCGACTCGCCGGCGGCCGGCCTCTATACGCGCGAGTTCTACGCGCGGCTCAAGCGGATCCTCACGCCGTGCGGCGCGATCTCGATGCATCTCGGCTCGCCGGTGTTCCACACGGCGCGCATCGCCGCGCTGCTCGACGACCTGCGCGCGAGCTTCGCGGTCGTCGATCCGCTGTCCGCGCACGTGCCGCTGTACGGATCCCAGTGGCTGATGGCGATCGCGAGCGACACGCTCGACGCGGCCGCTCTGTTTGCTCACGACATCGACGAACGGCTCGCCGCACGCCGCGTGCAGGGCTTGCGCTACTACGACGCGCGACTCCATGCGGCCCTCTTTGCCCTGCCGCGCGCGCTGCGCGATACACTGGGCGTTCGCCGCTGAGCTTCCGGGCGGACGCATCGCTCCGCGGGCGGGCCGCGCTTTCTCGCGCGCCCGACCCGCCACGCGCGGGCCCGGCGCGACGCAGGCGGCCCGCCTGCGTATCCTCTGCCCGGCGCGGTGCCGCCCCGGGCACCCGCGCGCCAATATCCGTTGGACTGCAAAGCATGGGACCGGAGTCACCGCTCAAGCGCCAACCCCGTTCGACAGGAGATTTCATGACCGATCCACGTCCGGCCAACGTGCCTTGGTTGACGCCTTACCTGGCCGTGCGCAATGCGCACGCGACCATCGAGTTCTTCAAGGCCGCTTTCGGCTTCGAATTGCGCGACGTCCTCGACGAGGACGGCGCGATCATGCACGTCGAGATGACCTACCGCGGGCAGCTGATCGTGATGTTCGCGCCCGAAGGCGCCTTCGGCTCGATCGCGCTCACGCCGAAGAGTGCGCACGCAACCGCTCCGCAGTCTTTCTACCTGTATGTCGACGACGTCGACGCAACCTGGCAGCGCGCGCTCGACGCGGGCGCGCAATCGCTGACCTCGCCGCAAGATCAGTTCTGGGGCGACCGCTTCGCCCAGATCGAGGATCTCGACGGCTACCGCTGGGCGCTCGCGCGCCGCCTGGCTGCATGAACGGAGCCGCGATACGCATGAGTGAAGCCACCACCACCGCGGCCGTGCCGCGTTTCTTCGTCGAAGCGGCGCTGCGCGTCGATACGACGCTCGCGTTGCCGGCCGACGTCGCGCGGCACGCGCAAGTGCTGCGGCTGCAGCCCGGCGACGCGCTCGCGCTGTTCGACGGCAGCGGCGGCCAGTACCGCGCGCGGCTCGTCGAGATCGACAAGCGCGGCGCGCTCGCGCAGCTCGAAGGGTTCGATCCGGCCGAGGCCGAGCCGCCCTATCGCGTGACGCTGGCGCAAGGCATCGCCGGCGGCGACAAGATGGACTGGGTGATCGAGAAGGCCGTCGAGCTCGGCGTCGCGGCGGTCGTGCCGCTGTCGACGGCGCGCGGCGTCGTGAAACTGTCCGGCGAGCGCGCGGACAAGCGCGTCGCGCACTGGCGCGGCGTCGTGCGCGCGTCGTGCGAGCAATGCGGGCGCAACCGCGTGCCCGACGTCGCGCCGGTACGCGGCTTCGGCGCGTGGCTCGATACGCTGCCGGCCGCGCCGGCCGACGGCGAGCTGCGGTTGCTGCTGTCGCCGCGCGCGAGCATCCCGTTTGCGTCGCTGCCCGACGCGCCGCCCGCGGCGGCCGTCACGCTGCTGATCGGGCCCGAAGGCGGGCTGTCGCCCGACGAGGAACACGCGGCCCGCGCGCACGGGTTCACCGCGTTGTCGCTCGGCCCGCGCGTGCTGCGCACCGAGACGGCCGGCGCGGCCGTGCTGGCGGCGCTGGCCGCGCGCTGGGGCGGATGGTGATGCGTCGGGGCGCGGCCGGCGTGGCATGCGCCCGAAACGACCGACGCCGGCCCGATGCCTGACGCACGTTCGGACCGACGCCGCGCGTGACTTCCCGGCGCCCATCGGCCGGAACGCAGACGCAAAAAAGCCCGCGCGATGCGGGCTTTTTGCCGAATCGGCCGCGCTCGGGCGGCCAGTGGATCCGCGCTTTACGCGAACGAATAGAACACGCGGAACGCGACCTTGCGCTCGGCCCAGAACTCGGCGGCTTCGCGGAACACGTCGAGCAGCGTCTCGCGCCCTTCCTTGTCGAATTTCTGCGCGATCGGCAACCCTTCGAGAACGATCACGAAACCTGGCTGCGCGCCGGCCTTCGCGACGAGGTCGGTCAGGCAGTCGTACAGCGCGTCGTAGTTCTTGCCGAAATGCTTCGGAAACAGGAACGACGTCGCGATCGTCTCCATCACTTCCTGCTTCGACTGCGCGGCACCGCAATACGCGTACAGGAAATGCTGGCCGAGCCGGCCGGCTTCGTCGGCGAGATCCTGCACGCGGAACGCGCGGATCGACTGCACGAGATTGGGTCGCACGGTCGTGAAAAGGCTCATAGGCTCCTCGTTCGATGAAAGCCCGGGCTCGGCTTCCTGTTGCTCCGCCGCGACGCCTGCCTGTGCCGCCGCGTGAAGTTGGATCACGCGCTGAAACAGGTTGCCGTCGCCGGCCGCGAACAGTTCCGCCGCCGTATCGTGCGCGTAGATGGAGTCGCTCATGCCGTTCATCCCGAAGTCATTCAACAATACGTTTAAAACTGTTGTAGTGGTCGTCCGTGTAATAACAGTTGTCGATCCGGCGCAATGGCCCGCCACAGACGATCCGGCGCGCGCCGCGATTGTGCGCGCGCGGCGTCGGCACCGTGTACTCGTGGTAGTAGCCGCGCTTCGCCTTCGGCAGGATCCGCTCGCGGTTGCCGAAGACGACGCCGTCCTTCTCGTACGGATAGGGGCCACCGGCGCCGATCAGGCCAAGCGTGGTCACGGCCTCGCGCGGCAGGCGGGCGGTCGGGATCGTATCGACCCCGCCGACGGCCAGGTCGGCCGAAACGGCCTGCCGTGCGTAAGCGGCGGAAACCAGACTGCCCGTCGGTGTACCGACGATACCCATCGCGAACATCGCGAAGACGGACGCGAGCGCGCCGTTGCGGAGCCACTTGCGTGCCATGAACCAGGGTTCCCGCTGTTAAATCAAGTAGTTGACGACCAACCAAAGGCGTTAGCGTAGCGCTATTGTCCGCGCGAATCAATGTTCGTTTGGGAACCGAAAGGCTGGCTCCGCCCGGAATCGCGCATTTTTTACCGAAAAAAGACTACATTTATCTTACATGAGATAAAATGTCCGCGGCATCTCTCGCATGGCAAGACCTGCCTCCTTGCCACGCTCGCTAGCCTAGGGGGAGAGATGCCGCTGTTGCTTATGGGAAGCGCGTTTGCGCCCTGCCCGCGGCGTGCCCATTGCGGGCACGCCTCTTTTTGCTTTTGTTTACAATTTCGCCCGCCGCGCGGCAGCGGTTCGACCGTCGCCGCGCGTTCATGCCGCTCAGCGTGCGGCGTTCACGTCGGCGACCAGCAGCGCCGCCATGTTGACGATGCGGCGAACGGTCGCCGATTCGGTCAGCACGTGCACCGGCTGGGCCGCGCCCAGCAGGATCGGCCCGATCGCGATGTTGTTGCCGGCCGCCGTCTTCAGCAGGTTGTACGCGATGTTCGCGGCATCGATGTTCGGCAGGATCAGCAGGTTCGCGTCGCCTTCCAGCGTCGATTCCGGCAGGATTTCCTTGCGCAGCGCCGCGTCGAGCGCGACGTCGCCGTGCATTTCGCCGTCGACCTTCAATTCCGGCGCACGTTCCTGCAGGATCGCGAGCGTATCGCGCATCTTCTGCGCCGAAGGCGCGTTGCTCGTGCCGAAGTTCGAGTGCGACAGCAGCGCGACCTTCGGTTCGATGCCGAAGCGGCGCACTTCCTCGGCAGCCATGATCGTGATCTCGGCGAGTTGCTCCGGGGTCGGATCCACGTTCACGTGCGTGTCGACCAGGAAGATCTGGCGGCCCGGCAGCACGAGGCCGTTCATCGCCGCGTACACGCTGCAGCCCGGGCGCTTGCCGATCACCTGGTCGATGAAGTGCAGGTGGCGGTGCGTGGTGCTGATCGTGCCGCAGATCATCCCGTCCGCCTCGCCCTTCTTCACCAGCATCGAGCCGATCAGCGTCGTGCGGCGGCGCATCTCGACACGGGCCAGCTGCTCGCTGATGCCCTTGCGCGCCATCATCTTGTGGTACGTCTGCCAGAAATCGCGGTAGCGCTCGTCGTGCTCGGTGTTGACGACCGTGAAGTCGGTACCCGGCGTGAGGCGCAGGCCGTAACGCTGGATACGGTGCTCGATCACCGACGGACGGCCGATCAGGATCGGCTTCGCGAGTTTCTCGTCGACGATGATCTGGACGGCGCGCAGCACGCGCTCTTCCTCGCCTTCCGCGAACACGACCCGCTTCTTCTCCGCCGGCGCGCTGCGCGCGAGCTGGAAGATCGGCTTCATCGTCGTGCCGCTGTGATACACGAATTGCTGCAGGTGCTGCTTGTAGGCTTCCATGTCCTCGATCGGGCGCGTCGCGACGCCGCCGTCCATCGCGGCCTGCGCGACGGCCGGCGCGATCTTGACGATCAGGCGCGGATCGAACGGCTTCGGAATCAGGTATTCGGGCCCGAACGACAGGTCCTGGATCCCGTAGGCAGTCGCGACGATGTCGCTCTGCTCGTGCTGCGCGAGTTCGGCGATCGCGTTGACGGCCGCGATTTCCATTTCACGCGTGATCGTCGTCGCGCCGACGTCGAGCGCGCCGCGAAAGATGAACGGGAAGCACAGGACGTTGTTGACCTGGTTCGGGTAGTCGGTGCGGCCGGTCGCGAGAATCGCGTCGGGGCGCACTTCGAGCGCCAGTTCCGGCAGGATTTCCGGCGTCGGGTTCGCGAGCGCGAGGATCAGCGGGCGCTCGGCCATGCCCTTCACCATCTCCTGCTTCAGCACGCCGGCGGCCGACAGGCCGAGGAAGATGTCCGCGCCGTCGATCACCTCGGCCAGCGTGCGGGCTTCGGTTTCCCGGGCGAAACGCTCCTTGTCCGGATCCATCAGCTCGGTGCGGCCCTTGTAGACCACGCCGGCCAGGTCGGTCACCGTGATGTTCTCGAGCGGCAGGCCGATGTCGACCAGCAGGTCCAGGCAGGCCAGCGCGGCCGCGCCAGCGCCCGACGCGACGAGTTTCACCTTCTTGATGTCCTTGCCGACGACCTTCAGGCCGTTCGTGACGGCCGCGGCCACGACGATCGCGGTGCCGTGCTGGTCGTCGTGGAACACCGGGATCTTCATCCGCTTGCGCGCTTCGCGCTCGACGATGAAGCAGTCCGGCGCCTTGATGTCTTCCAGGTTGATCCCGCCGAAGGTCGGCTCCAGCGCGGCGATCACGTCGACCAGCTTGTGCGGGTCCGACTCGTTCAGCTCGATGTCGAACACGTCGATGCCGGCGAACTTCTTGAACAGTACCGCCTTGCCTTCCATCACCGGCTTCGACGCGAGCGGGCCGATGTTGCCGAGCCCCAGCACCGCCGTGCCGTTCGTGACGACGCCGACCAGGTTGCTGCGCGCGGTGAAGCGCGCGGCGTTCAGCGGGTTCTCGACGATCTCCTCGCACGCATACGCGACACCCGGCGAATACGCGAGCGCGAGGTCGCGCTGGTTGATCATCTGCTTGGTCGGTGCGATCGCGATCTTCCCCGGAGTCGGGAATTCGTGATAGTCGAGAGCGGCTTCGCGGAGCTTGGCTTTGGAGGAGGCTTGGGTCGACATGTGTCTCGTGGCGGGCGGATTAGAATGACTGTTCGACGGCATTGTAGCGCCAATCGAAGGCCGTCAGACCGGCGATTCGGGTGCGACAGCCGCGACATAAATGTACTGAACGGTGCAGGAACGGCACCGCTCGCTGCGTACAATGCCATTCCTTTCACCGCTTCCGGGTTCCTCCGCCGTGCCAGCCGCCCTGTCCGAGTTTTCGCTGATCGATCGCTTCTTCGCGCGCCGCGCGGCCCGGGGGGCGCGTGCGTCGACGCTCGGCATCGGTGACGATTGCGCGCTGATCGCGCCGCGATCCGGAAAATTGCTGGCCATTTCGACGGACATGCTGGTCGAGGGCCGCCACTTCTTCCCTGACGTCGCGCCCGACGCGCTCGGCCACAAGACGCTCGCGGTCAACCTGTCGGATCTCGCGGCGATGGGCGCCGAGCCGCGTGCGTTCACGCTCGCGTGCGCGCTGCCGCGCGCCGACGCGGCGTGGCTCGAGGCGTTCAGCAACGGCCTGTTCGCGCTCGCCGAGCGGTTCGGCTGCGAGCTGATCGGCGGCGACACGACGAGCGGGCCGCTGAACCTGTGCGTGACCGTGTTCGGCGAAGTCGCGCCGGATGCGGCGCTGCGGCGCGACGCCGCGCGCGACGGCGACGACGTCTGGGTGTCCGGCACGCTCGGCGACGCGCGCGCGGGGCTCGGGCTCGCGCGCGGCGAATGGAGCGCCGGCGCGGACGAAGCCGCCGCGTTCCGGCAGGCACTCGAGCGCCCGGAGCCGCGCATTGCGCTCGGGCTCGCGCTCGCGGGCGTCGCGCATGCGGCGCTCGACATCTCGGACGGCCTCGCCGGCGACCTGCGGCACATCCTGACCCGCTCGAACGTGCGCGCCGAGATCGACGCCGACGCAGTTCCGCGCTCGGCCGCGCTCGCGACGCTGCCGCCCGACGTGCAGCGAAGCTGCACGCTGGCCGGCGGCGACGACTACGAGCTGTGCTTCACCGCGCCGGCCGCGGCCCGCGCCGCGGTCGAGGCAGCGGGCGCGAGCGCCGGGGTTCCGGTCACGCGAGTCGGTACAATACATGCGTTGTCCTCGCCGTCGGAGCAGCCCGCGATCGCGTGGCACGACGCCGCCGGCGCGCCCCTGACTCTCACGTTGCACGGTTTCGACCACTTCCATGCAGACTGACCCGACGACCGCGCAATCCGCGGCCGCGCCAGGCGCCGCCCGCAACGCGCCGCGGCGCGCCACCGTGCGCTTCATGCTGTCGCACCCGGCGCACATCGTGTCGCTCGGCTTCGGCAGCGGGCTCGCGCCGTTCATGCCCGGCACGTTCGGCACGCTGTTCGGCTGGCTCGCGTTCGTCGTGCTCAACCGCTACCTGACGGTGCCCGAATGGTGGGCGCTGATCGCGGTCGGTTTCGCGGCGGGCACGTGGGTCACCGGTTTCACCGCACGCAGGATGGGCACGAGCGATCCGGGCGCCGTCGTCTGGGACGAGATCGTCGCGATCTGGCTCGTGATGCTGTTCGTCACGCCCGCGACCTTCATCGGCCAGTTGTGGGCGTTCGTCGTGTTCCGCTGCTTCGACATGCTCAAGCCGCCGCCGATCCGCTATTTCGACCGTCGCGTGAAAGGCGGGCTCGGCATCATGGTCGACGACCTGATCGCCGCGTTCATGACGCTGCTCGTGATCGCGTTCTGGCGCTCCGTCGTCGGCTGACCGATTTCCCGACTCCCGTTTCCCGACGCGCATGCCAACCGATTCCGTCGTCCATCAGCTTGCGATCCGCGCAGGCAACAAGCTGCGTGACGAGCACCTGTCGCTCGCCACCGCCGAATCCTGCACGGGCGGCATGATCGCCGCCGCGATCACCGACATCTCCGGCAGCAGCCAGTGGTTCGAGCGCGGCTTCGTCACCTACTCGAACCAGGCCAAGATCGAGATGATCGGCGTGCCGCCCGACCTGATCGAGAAACACGGCGCCGTCAGCGAGCCGGTCGCGCGCGCGATGGCCGAGGGCGCGCTGCGCAACAGCCGCGCGCAGGTCGCGCTGTCGGTCACCGGCATCGCCGGCCCGGCGGGCGGCAGCGAGAAGAAGCCGGTCGGCACCGTGTCGTTCGCATGGAGCAACCGGCTGCATACCGACGTCGAAACGCTCGTGTTCAAGGGCGACCGCGAGCAGATCCGCACGCAGGCGGCCGCGCATGCGCTGCGCGGGCTGCTCAAGCTGCTCGACGAACGCGAAGGCTGATTCCCCCGCGCGACGGCAGGGGCGGCCGCCGCCCCTCGCCGCTTACTGGATCGCGTCGGGCTTCACGACGATCCAGTTCTTGTCCGCCGTGACCGGCAGGCCGAGCGCCTTCTGCTGCGCGGCCGATTCGTCCGACCATGCGCGGATCTGCGCCATCTGCTTGTCCTTCTTGTTCACCCACACGCGCACGCCGCCGCGCGCGACGTCGGTCGCGTTCAGCAGCATGTAGCCGTCGGATTTCGGCGTGTCGCCCGCGACGAGCACCGGCTTCTTCCACTGGTCGATCCAGCCGGCGATCGAGCCGAGCTTGCCTTCGTACCACGTCATCGGATTCATCAGGAACGGCGTGATCACGAGATTGCGGTTCGCGGCCTCGTCGTACTTGCCGGCCTTGATCTGCAGCCGCGACGTGGTCAGCGCGCCCGTCGCCGGGTCGCGCAGCAGCGTCGTCACGCCGATCACGTTCTGCGGCTTCACGTTGTAGCCGTATTTCGGATCGGACAGCACGAGCCGCGCGAGCTCCTCGTGCGCGGCGGTCATCACGTACACCTCGATCCCGTTCTCGCGCAGCGCGTTGTACAGCTCCTGCATGCCGCGGAAGAAGCGCGGCGGGTTCGCGGTGCCGTCGACGACCTTGTCGCCCTGCCAGTAGCGGATCGGCACCGGCTTGCCGTCGGCGAGCATCGCGTCGACATGGCGCTTCAGGTCGGCCAGCGACAGCCCCGCGAACGCCTGCGCGATCCACGGGTAGCAGACCAGGTCGTCGATCTCGCAGAGCCGGTAGTAGTAGCTCGTCAGCGACTCCTTGTAGTCGGCCGAATCCTTGAACGGGATCAGCTTCAGCGACGGATCGAGCGAGTCGCGCGTCAGCACGCCGCGGTTCTCGAGATACGGCAGCAGCGACTCCTCGAGATCGTAGCGATAGGTCGTGTTGTCGGCGTCGAACACCGCGTAGTCGCCGCGGTTCGCGTGCGCGGCGATCATCGCGTTCAGCGCCTTCGCGCTGTCCGCCGGCCAGTGCGACAGGTCCGCCGCGTGGGCGAACGACATGCACAACGACGCGGCAAGCGCGCTCAGAAGACGTCGGGACAGCTTGGGCATGGCGCCGCTCCTTTTATGACATTCTGGTGACGGATCGATGACAAGCGGCAGCATCGCGCGATTGTGGCGCGGGCATGCGGTGCGCAAGCGACGGGAAGTTGTTCGCGTGCGCCAGGACGGCGAACACGCGAGGCAGGCGCGCGGCCCGCAGATGCGGGTTCGGCATTGAAGGGCCGCCCGGGCGGGCGGCCTGTGGCTCAGCGATATTTCAGCGATGCGCGTTGATCGTATCGCGCGTCTTCTGCGCGGCGAGCGCGGCGGCTTCGGCGAAATCCTCGCCCTTGCTCGCGTACAGGATCGCGCGCGACGAGTTGATCATCATCCCGCTGCCGTCGGCGGTGCGGCCCGCGTTGACGGTCGCCTGCACGTCGCCGCCCTGCGCGCCGATGCCGGGGATCAGGAGCGGCATGTCGCCGACGATCCCGCGCACGATCTCGATCTCCTTCGGGAACGTCGCGCCGACCACGAGGCCGAGCTGGCCGTTCTTCGCATTCCACTTGTTCGCCGCGAGGTCGGCCACGACCTGGTACAGCGGCCGGCCACCCGTTTCGAGGAACTGCAGGTCCGACCCGCCCGGGTTCGACGTGCGGCACAGCACGATCACGCCCTTGCCTTCATGCTCGAAGTACGGCTCGACCGAGTCGTAGCCCATGTACGGGTTTACGGTGACCGCGTCCGCGCGATAGCGCTCGAACGCTTCGCGCGCGTACTGCTCGGCGGTGCTGCCGATGTCGCCGCGCTTCGCGTCGAGGATCACGGGCAGGCCCGGATGCTGGAGGTGGATGTGCGCGATCAGCCGCTCGAGCTGATCTTCCGCGCGATGCGCGGCGAAGTACGCGATCTGCGGCTTGAACGCGCTCGCGTACTGCGCGGTCGCGTCGACGATCTGCCGGCAGAACTCGAAGATCGCGTCGGGCTGGCCGTCGAACTGCACGGGAAAACGCGACGGCTCGGGATCGAGGCCGACGCACAGCAGCGAATTCGTGCGCTGCCACGCGGCGCGCAGCGATTCGATGAAAGTAAGCGGGGAAGACATGGCGGATACTCGCGGCAAACCGTTGATAGACCGCGTATTTTACCCGCGTCGCCGGCGGCCTTCGCGCACGGCGGCGTCGACCCGTGCATCGGCCCGCTCGACGGTGAACGCGAAACGCCGCGTGAGCCGCTCGCCCGGCGCGAGCAGCGTCATCCCGTGCGCGGCCGCGCCGCCCGGCAGGTTCACCGCATTGATCGGATGATCGACCGGCTCGAAGCAGAAGAACGACTCGCCGGGCGGCGTATAGAGCACGTACGCATCGGCGTCGGCCGCGATCGTCAGCAACAGCCCGCGGCGCGGCCAGCTCACCGTCGCGTGGCCGCCCCAGCCGGTGAACGCGTGATTGACGAGCGTCGCCGGCAACGGATACGCGACGCCGAACTGCCAGGCCGGCGGCACGCACACGTGCCGCACCGGCAGGAAATCCGCGCCCGACAGCCACAGGCCGCCCGCGGCCGCAGCCAGCTCGGTCGCGTCGTCGCGCACCAGGAACGGGTGCAAGCCGAGCCCGAACGGCAGCCGTGCGCGCCCGGCGTTCTCGATCGTCAGCGCGATCGACAGCGTCGTGTCGTCGAGCGCGAACGACTGGATCGCACGAAACGCGTACGGCGCGCCGCTCGCGCGATCGAGCGACAGCTGCAGCGTGGTGTCGGTCGCGTCGTCCACCTGCCACGGCGCGAGCCAGCCGTCGCCGTGGATCGGCAGCGGCTCGTCGCGGCGGTTGCGCGGCACCGCGACGCTGCGCCCGTCGCATTCGAAGCGGCCGTTGCCGATCCGGTTCGAATACGGCAGCAGCGGATAGCACGCGAGTGCGTTCGGGTCCGTCGCCGTCTCCGGGTGTTCGCAACGTCGGAACACCGGCACCAGCGCACCGTGGTCGCCGCGCCAGTCGAAGCGCGCGACGCCGCCGCCGAGGTGGGGCAGCACGTCGAGCCGCAGCGCCGCGTTCGACAGCGTGACGCCCGCCGCATGCGCGGCGCCGACGCCCTGCGCGAACGTGGCGGTCTGCGGGCCGGCGCTGACCGGCTGCGCGGCGGCAGCCAGGCGCGCACGGCGCGACTGGCTCGTGGACGACGACGATGCGCGCGAGGACGTGGCGGTCATGGTGAACTCCTTTGCTTCGTCGATGAAGCGATACGGATCGTCGCGCGGTGCCGCGCGAACACGGACATCGGCAATCAGGCCCAGCCGCCGTCGACCACCACGTCCTGCGCGGTGATCATCCGGCTGTCGTCGGCCGCGAGAAACAGCGCCATCCGGGCGAGATCGTCCGGCAGCAGCTCGGCGTCGATGCACTGGCCGGCCTTGATCGCCGCCCGGCCCGCGTCGTCGAGCCACAGCCTGCGCTGCTTGTCGGTCATCACCCAGCCGGGCACCAGCGAATTCACGCGGATCCCGAACGGGCCGAGATCGCGCGCGAGCCCGCGGGTGAGGCCCTGCACGGCGGCCTTCGCCATCACGTAGACGGGATAACCGCCGTTCTTCAGCATCCAGCTGATCGAGCCGAGATTGATGATCGCGCCGCCGCCGCGCTGCTTCATGTCGTCGATCACCGCCTGCGCGGCGAAGAACTGGTGGCGCAGGTTCACCGCGATGCCCGCGTCGAACGACGCGGGCGTCACGTCGCCGATCGCGTGGCGCGTGTCGTTCGCCGCGTTGTTCACGAGCACCGCGATCGCGCCGATCCGTACGCGGATCGTGTCGATCGCATGGCGCAGCGCGTCGATGTCGGTGAGGTCGCACGGGAGGAACAGCGGCGCGTGACGTACGTCCGGCGCCTGCGCGAGGCTTTCCGCGAGCGCCTGGCCCGCCTGTGCGTCGAGATCGACGAACGCCACGCGCGCGCCCTGCCGCGCGAAGTGCTCGACGAACGCCGCGCCGATGCCGGTCGCGCCGCCCGTGATCAGCACCGCGCGATCCTCGAGGCTCGGGTAGCGCGCATAACGCGCGTCGCTCGCGGCGCGCGGATCCGGCGCGGAAGTTTCGATGGTCATGCGAATCGTCTCCGTGGAATCGGTCAGTCGCGTACGCCGCGGTTCTTCAGCTGGTCGAGCAGCACGGCCGCGAGCAGGATCGCGCCGCGCACCAGGTACTGGTAGAACGCGTCGATGTTCAGCAGGTTCATCACGTTCTCGACGGTGCCCATGATCAGCACGCCGATCACGACGCCCGAGATCGTCGCGCGGCCGCCCATCAGCGACACGCCGCCGAGCACGCACGCGGAGATCACGTTCAGCTCGAAGCCCTGCGCGGCGTTCGGCTGGCCCGACGTGATGCGCGACGCGAGGATCACGCCGGCGAGCGCCGTCACCGCGCCCTGGATCAGGAAGATGTACACGCGCGTGCGTTCGACGTTGATCCCCGCGAGACGCGACGCCTCGGGGTTGCCGCCGATCGCGAGCGTGTTGCGGCCGTACACGGTCTGGTTCAGCAGCACGCCGAACACGATGAAGCACAGCAGCGTGACCCAGATCGGCAGCGATACGCCGAAGAGCGTGAGCCCGCCGAGCGCGATGAAGGTATCCGACGACACGCCGACCGCCTGCCCCTTCGACACGATGAAGCCGAGCCCGCGCACGATTTCCATCGTCGCGAGCGTCGTGATCAGCGCGTTGATGCGCAGGTACGCGATCACCGCGCCGTTCACGAAGCCGATCGCGGCGCCTGCCGCGACCGCCGCGACGATCGCGACGAACGTGTTGTCGGTCGCGTTCAGCACCATCGCGCACAGCACGCCCGAGAACGCGACGGTCGAGCCGATCGACAGGTCGAAGTCGCGCGACGCCAGACAGAACATCATCGTGCACGCGACCATCCCGATCTGCGAGATCGACAGCGCGAGGCCGAGCATGTTGTCGATCGAGAAGAAGTGATCGACCGTCAGCGACATCGTCAAGAACATCACCGCGAAGATCGCAATGAGGCTGTATTCGGTGAGGTGCTGCCACCACTTCTGGCGGTCGCTCTGCTGCGGTACCAGCGCGTCGGCCGACGGCTTCACGGCTGCGCTGGCGAGGTTTTCCCTGACTTGCATGGTTGTGTCTCCTGCTCCTGCATCGCGCGGCCCGCGCCGCGCGTGATCGATTCGAATGTCCTGCGTCGCCCGCGGCGACCTCACACTGCGTCAGCCGCCTCGATGACGCTCGTCTGCGGCAGCGCGAGGCTCAGCACCGCATGCTCGTTCGCCCGTTCGCGCGGCAGCTCGCCCGCGATCCGCCCTTCGCGCATCACGACGATGCGATCGGACACGCCGAGCACTTCCGGCAGCTCCGACGACACCATCACGATCGCGCAGCCGCGCTCCGCGAGCCGGTAGATCACGTCGTAGATCTCGTGCTTCGCACCGACGTCGATGCCGCGCGTCGGCTCGTCGAGGATCACGACCTTCAGGTCGGGCTCCGCGAGCCAGCGCGACAGGATCGCCTTCTGCTGGTTGCCGCCCGACAGGAAGCGGATCTTCTGCCGCCGGTTCGGCGTCTTGATCTTCAGCCGCTGGATGAAGCGGTCGGCCGTTTCGCTTTCGGTCTTGCGGTCGATGAACAGGCCCGCGCGCAGCGAATGACGGCGGCAGCTGATGTTGATGTTCTCCGCGACCGACGCCATCGCGATGATCCCTTCCTCCTTGCGGTCTTCCGGACACAGCACGATGCCGTGACGGATCGCGTCGCCGGTGCGCTTCACGTCGATACGCCGGCCGTCGAGCGTCAGCGTGCCCGCGCGCCGGCGGTCGGCGCCGTACACGAGCCGCATCAGCTCGCTGCGTCCCGCGCCGACGAGGCCGAAGAACCCGACGATCTCGCCCGCGCGCACCGAGAAGCTCGCGGGTTCGCGCAGCGCCGGACCATCGACGCCTTCCGCCGACAACCGCACGTCGCCGAGCGCGCGCGGCGCGTAATGGTAGATATCCGAAATTTCGCGCCCGACCATCTCGGCGACCAGCCGCTCGCGCGGCACGTCGGCGAGCGATTCGTGCGACGCGATCTTGCGCCCGTCGCGAAAGATCGTGCACGCATCGCACAGCCGGTAGATCTCGTCCATCCGGTGCGAGATGTAGATCAGCGCGCGACCCTGCGCGCGCAGGTCGTCGACGAGCTTGAACAGCACCTCGGTCTCGCGATGCGACAGCGAGCTCGTCGGCTCGTCGAGCGCGATCACGCGCGCATTGCGCATCAGCGCCTTGCAGATCTCGACCATCTGCCGCTGCGCGATCGACAGCCGGCCGAGCTTCGCATCCGGATCGAGATCGACGCCCATCGCCGCGAGCCGATCGCGCACGTGGCGCTTCGCCTCGCCCTTCCTCACCCAGCCGAGCGCATTCGGCAGGCGGCCGAGCAGCAGGTTCTCCGCGACCGTCAGGTCGGGCACGTACTGCAGCTCCTGGTGAATCACCGCGATGCCGGCCGCGATCGACGCGGCCGCACTCGAGAAATGCACGGGCTGGCCGTCGACCAGCACGCTGCCCGCATCGGGCTGGTATTCGCCGCCGAGAATCTTCAGCAGCGTCGACTTGCCCGCGCCGTTCTCGCCCATCAGGCCATGCACCTCGCCCGCGTGCACGTCGAACGAGATGCCGTCGAGTGCGCGCACGCCGGGAAATACCTTGCCGATATTGTCAAAACGCAGTGCCGCTGACACGTCGTCTCCCCACTTGCAGATCCATCGATCGCCGGCCGCCGCATCGCCGCGGCGGCCGGCGTGCCGCTTACTTCGAGGCAAGCCCCATCTCCTCGCGCACCTTCGACACGTTGTCGCGCGTCGCGAGCATGCCGGTGGTCAGCGTGAGCGGCGCCGGCGCCTTGCCCTGCGTGATCCACGTGTACATCAGCTCGGAGGTTTCCTCGCCGTGGCGCTTCGGGCTGATGATCACGGTGCCGTAGAAGCCCGTCGGCTGCGGCTTCTTGAACTCGTTCAACGCCGAATCGGAACCGCCGATGCCGATGCCGATCATGTTGTCCGCCTTGAAGCCGCGCCCTTCGGCCGCGCGCACCGCGCCGAGCACGGCCTCGTCGTTCAGGCCGTAGGCGACCCAGTGCTTGAACTGCGGGTTCTTGGTGAGCGCGATGTTCGCCGCGTTGAACGCGTTCTCGGTGTCGGTCTTCGCCTGCGGCGCCGCGATCACGTTCGCCTTCGGAAAGCCGGCGGCCACCAGCGCATCGGTCGCGCCGCTCGTGCGGTCGTGCGCGGTCGGCAGTTGCTCGTAGGTGATGTCGATCGCGCCGACGTCCTTCATGTTCCAGCCGCGCTTCTTGATCTCGGCCGCGATGCCGTCGCCGACCTGCTTGCCGATGTTGTACGCGGAGATCCCCATGTGCGGCACCGCCTCGATCGGCTTGCCCGCGCCGTCGACGAGGCGGTCGTCGACCGTCATCATCTTCAGGTTGTGCGACTTCGCCTTCGCGACGATGCCCGGCCCGAGCTTCACGTCGGGCGTGCAGATGATGAAGCCCTGCGCCTTCTGCGCGGACAGGTTGTCGATCGCGCTCATCACCTTCTCGCCCGACGGCGCGCCGATCTTCACGAGCGTGAAGCCCTTGTCCTTCGCCGCGATCTCGGCGAACTTCCATTCGTCCTGGAACCACGGCTCTTCCGGCTGCTTCACGAGGAAGCCGATCTTGACCGGGTCGGCCGCGTGCGCCACCGGGCTTCCCATCACCACCGCGGCCGCGGCGGCCAGCGTTACGAACGTTCTGCGTTTCATCTCCAGTGTCTCCTTGTCTTCATCGAACGGAATGCAGCCGCTTGTTGGTTTCGACGCAGCGTGCGCGCGGCCGTCGCACGTGCGGTCTGTCGAATCGTTGCGTCAGTCGTGGTACAGCGCCGCGCGCCCGCCGTCGACGGTGATGCACGCGGCATTGATGAACGGCGCCTCGTCGGACGCGAGGAACACGGCCGTCATCGCGACTTCCTCCGGTTTGCCGATCCGCTTCATCGGCTGCAGCGCGAGCGTCTCGGCGCGCGCCGCGGCCGGGTCGGCCTGCGCATCCCACCAGTCGCGCGTGAGCTGCGTCTCGATGTAGCCGGGCGCGATCGCGTTCACGCGCACGTTGCGCGCCGCGTATTCGATACCGAGCGCACGCGTGAGGCCCAGCACGCCGTGTTTCGCGACCGGATACGGAAAGCAGCCCGGGATGATCCGGAACGCATGCGTCGACGCGATGTTCACGATGCTGCCGCGGCCGCGCTCGACCATGCCCGGCAGCGCCGCGCGGCAGCCGTGCCACACGCCGTCGAGGTCGACCGCGAAGCAGCGGCGCCAGTCGTCGTCCGTCATCGTCAGCGGATCGGCGAACACGTTGATGCCCGCGTTGTTCACCAGCACGTCGAGCGGGCCGAAAGCCGCTTCGGTCTGCGCGAGCGCGTCGCGTACCGAGTCCTGCCGCGCGACGTCCGCATGCAGCGCCAGCACGCGCGCGCCGTCGATGTCGTCGGTGATCGCCGCGGCCGTGCGCTGCGCCTGCGCGAAGTCGAGGTCGACGAGCGCGACGGCCGCGCCCTCGCGCGCGAACGCCTGCGCCATCGCGGCGCCGATCCCGCGGCCCGCGCCCGTCACCATCGCGACCTTGCCCGCGAGGCGTTCCATCATGCGGCTCCGCCGCGCGCCGCGCGCAGGCCGGCCTGGAACGCGCGTGCGTTCGCCGCGGTCGTGTCCGCCGACTGGCCGGGCCGGTACAGCGCCGAACCCAGGCCGAAGCCGTTGGCGCCTGCCGCGAGGAACGGCTGCATGTTGTCCGGCGTAATCCCGCCGACCGGAAGCAGCGGCACCGCGCGGTCGATCACCGCGCGCCACGCCTTCACGACGGGCACGCCGAGCTGCTCGGCCGGGAACATCTTCAGCAAGTCGGCGCCGTTCGCGAGCGCGGCGAACGCCTCGGTCGGCGTCGCGACGCCCGGTGCGCTCGCGAGCCCGCGCTCGCGCGCGCGGCGGATCACCGCCGCGTCGCTGTGCGGCATCACGATCAGCGTGCCGCCCGCGTCCTGCACGCGGTCGACGAATTCGGCGCGCAGCACGGTGCCCGCGCCGACGATCATGTCGTCGGGCAGCGCGCGGCGCAGCGCCGCGATGCTGCCGAACGGATCGGGCGAGTTCAGCGGCACCTCGACGATCCGGAAGCCGGCTTCATGCAGCGCAAGGCCGTGGTCGACAGCTTCCGCGGGCGCGATGCCGCGCATGATCGCGATCAGCGGGCACGCGTCGAACGCGCGCATCAGCGCGGCGTGCGGCGTGTACGGCGCGGGCAGCGTAAGGTCGGACGACATCGGCAGTTCCTCTTCAATCGGTTCATTGGTCGGCGCAGACGGGTTCGCCATCCGCGCGCACGAGTCCGGCGCGCGACGCGATCCACCACAAGCCGCGCTCGGTCGCCTGTGCGACGACGCGTGCATGCGTGCAGCCGAATACGCTCAGCGCGTCGACGTAGCGCGCGCACAATCGGTCGTCGCCGATCAGCAGCAGCGGCTGGTTCGCGAGCGCGACACCGCGCTCCGCGAGCATCGCGTCGAGCGCGTTCAGCTCATGGCCGATCAGCAGCCCGGACAGATAGTCGCCCTGCGCATCGGGCGCGAGCCGGTCGGTCAGGCCGAGCGTGCGCGTGCTGAAGATCGTCGCGAGCAGTCCCGCGCGCTGCGCGCCGCGGGCCACCGCGACGCCGCGGGCGAACGCCGCGCGGTCGGGCGACGCGCTCGCGCGCATCGTGCGGCCGAGGATCGTGTGATCGCGCAGCGCCGCGAACAGCTCGCCCGTCATGAAGGTCTGGAAGCGCTCGATGAGCCCGTCCTTCACCCATGCCCACTTCGCATGCGTGCCCGGCAAGCCGATCAGTACCCCTGAACGATCGGCATCAAGCATGGGATCGTTCGCGAGTGCGCCGAATATCTGCGTTTCTTCGCCGCGCATCACGTCGGGCAATTCGCCCGTCGCGATCACGCCCGGCACGATCGATACAGTCGTGCCGCGCGCCGTCGTCACCGTGACGAGCCCCGCGACGAGCGCGTCGGCGCCGGCCGGCACCGCGACGTACGGCGCCTCGCGCCAGCCCTGCGCGCTACCGACCATCCCGGCCGCCAGCACCGGCACGCCCGGCGCGCGGTCGAGCCAGTCGCCGCACGCTTCCTCGAACACGACGTCGAAGGCACGCGCGCCGCCGGCCGGCACGTGCATCACGCCTGCCGCGCGGCTGCGCGTGTCGAGCAGCGCGCCGTGCGCGTCGAACAGATACGCGCGCAGCGACGTCGTGCCCCAGTCGAGCGCGATCAGCGACGGGGTGGCGGTGTTGGCGTCCGGAGCGGTCCGGGTCGAGTGGGTCATCGTTTGATCCTGCGGGTACCCTGCGGCGGGCTCCAGCCCAGTTCCGCGGAAATGGCTCGCGCTTCGCGCTGCACGAGCGGAATCAGTTCGTCCATCCGGTCGTGCGGCATGTACGGGATCGTGCTCGCGACCGATACGGCGGCGACGATCGCGCCCGACGCGTCGCGGATCGGTGCGGCCACGCAACGGATCGATGCTTCGTTTTCCTCGAGGTCGAACGTGTAGCCGCCGGCCGCGTAATGCGCCATGCGCTGCAGGAACGCGCTCGTCTCGGGCCGGTTGTCCGGCTTGAAATTGACGCCGGCCAGCGCGCGCCGCGCGGCTTCGAACAGCGAGCGCCACCGGTCCGGATCGAGGTCGAGCATCATCGCCTTGCCGATGCCGGTCGACGCGAGCGGCATCCGGTGGCCGACGCGCGAACGCATCTCGAGGCCGCGCGTGCCGGGAATCTTGTCGATGTACAGCACGTCGTCGCCGTCGCGCACACCGAGGTGGATCGTGTCGAGCGTCGCTTCGGCGAGCGCCTCGAGGTGCGGCCGTGCAACCGCCGTGAGCGGCATCTGCTCGAGCGCGATCGTGCCGAGTTCGATCAGCTTCGGGCCGAGCAGGTAGCCGCCCTGCACCTGGCGCAGGTAGCGCGCCTGCACGAGGCTGCTGACGAGACGGTGCGTCGTGCTGCGCGTCGTGCCGAGCGCGGCGCCGATCGCGCGCATGTCGCGCGCGCCGTTCGCGATCGCTTCGAGGATCGCGAGGCCGCGCAGCAGCGTCTGCGTGCCGGCCTGCTGCGCGGCGAGGTCGAGCGGCGTGCTGGTCGCGCCGATGCTGTCGGTCAGCGGCGCATCGTCCGGCGTCGCGCGCCGGGCGTCGAGAGCAAGGGTATCGGGCATCTTGGTCATGGAACGGGCTTCTTCAGCGGAATCGGTCTAGCCGCTGTTGCGAGGCCGGAACGAAGTCCGGCGTCGCGGCAACGCGGCGGTCGATGCACCGAGGAAAGCGCCCGGCGAACGTCATGGAAGGTGTCTCCGTGTGCGTCGGGCGCCGCGCGATGCGTGGGTCCGAAGCTGTCGATGTGCTTCGGATTGTAGGAGCGCACGCACTCGCCTCCAATATTTGAGTGCATTGTCCAGATAATGAGAAAAGCGACGGAAGCCGCGGCATTCGGCGCGGAACCGCCGCGCCATGCGCACGGGGGCGGAACCCGACACGTTGCGGGTCCCGCCCCCGTTATCCGCGCGCGGCGCGCTTACTGCTGGTTCGTGCTGCGCGCCTGCATGTAGCGCTGCACGTCGGAGAACGACACGCGGCCGCTACCGTTCGCGTCGATCTGCCGGAAGTGGTTCGCGACGTAGCCGAGGCCGGCCGCGCGCGCCTGCGCTTCGGTGATCGAGCCGGTGTTCTGCGTGTCGGCCGCGCCGAACTGCCGCGCGAGCTTGCGCACCACCTGCGCGTGCAGCGCGGCGCCCGTCGTCTGCGTGCCGGCGGTCGGCTTGCGCGCGGCCGGCGGCACGTATGGATCGCCGAGCTGCGCCTGGCGCGCGCGCGCCGGGGTGGCGGCGTCGCTCGCCTGCGCGAACGCGGACACCGATGCGGATGCTGCAACCCCGGCGCATGCGAGCGCCGCGGCAACGACGATGAAACGTTTCTTCATGTCAGGCTCCAGTCTGGAATGAGGTCGTCGACGGCCGGCGAACGGCGCCGCCGCGGGCGCGCGTCGCCAGGCCCGCACATCGCATCAGTGCGCGGCCGCGTTGTAGAAAGTGACGAGGTCGGCTTTCTCCTGCGGACGCGACGTATCGTCGAGATAGACCATGTGTCCACCCTGATAGTCCTTGATCGTCAGGTTCGGTTGCGTGCCGAGCCGCGCGAGGTCGAGCTCGGTCTGGTAGAACGGCGTCGCGATGTCGTGATACCCGTTCAGCGACAGCACCTTCAGCGACGGATTCAACGTCAGCGCAGCCGCGAGATCGGGAATCGTGTCGGGCATCGCGAGGCCGTCGTGCGTCCAGTCCCAGGTCTCGATCGCATTGCTGCTGAGCGAATACGCCGACTGCGCGCTGTACTTCAGCACGTTCGGCAGGTAGCTGCCGATCGTGTCGGTGAACGGCTTCGTGATGAACGTGCTCGACGGGTCCCCGTCCGCCGCGAGCGGGCTCGACGACGGCACGTTCACGCGTGCGTCGTAGCGGCCGATCAGCGTGCCCGGGATCAGCGCTACCTGGAAGCTGTTGTCGAAGAAGGTCGGGACCACGTTGAAGTCAGCATTCCAAAGCGACTGCTTCACGCCGGTCGAATTCACCATCGTCGTGACGAGCGCAGGCGGAGGCGGCGTGTGGCTCGCGAGATAGGCGTTCACGGCGGGCGTGTAGCTGCCGGCCGTCAACTGGCGCATCTGGTCCGCGTACTGCGGCAGGCTCGACGGGTTCGGATTGTCGAGCTGGTAGTACGCGCCGACGGTGCCGTAGGACGGCACGAAGCCCGCGCAGCTCACCGGGCTCGCCCCGTTGTTCGAGTTGCCGACATAGTCGCTCGCCATGTCGCAGTTCGCGTTGTAGTTCAGGATCGACGACTGCAGCACGATGCCGTCGAGCTTCACGCCGGCCGTCTCGAGCAGGTTCGCGAGCACGTCGGTGCGCGGCGTGCCGTACGACTCGCCGAACAGGTATTTCGGCGAATCGTTGCGCTGGTTCACGGCGATGTAGCGCATCACGAAGTCGCGGAACGCGCCGCCGTCCTGGTCGACACCCCAGAACGTCTGGTTCGTGTTCGGCGCGATCGCCTCCGAGAAGCCGGTGCCGATCGCATCGACGAACACGAGGTCGGTCGTATCGAGCAGGCTTTCCGCGTTGTCGACGAACGGGAACGTCGAGGCATTCGCGTTCGGGTCGCCCGTCTGGATCCGCTTCGGACCGAACGAGCCGAGATGCAGCCACACCGATGCGGAACCGGGGCCGCCGTTGTACAGGAACGTGACGGGCCGCTTCGCCGCGGGCTGGTTGTCCGCGGTGTACGCGATGTAGAAGAACGAGGCTTCGGGCGCGCCCGTCCGCGGATTGCGCGCGACGAGATGGCCGGCGGTGGCCGTGTAGCGAATCGTCTTGCCGTTCAGCGTGATCTGGTGATGGGTGACGGCGGCCTTTTCGACCGCGGCGGACGCGTCGAGCGATGCGGTCGCGCTCGATGAATAACTGTTGGGATCGTTGTACGGCCTGTCCACCTGAGCGGCGGGATCGGCTGAATTGGCGGTACCTGCTGCCGAGGACGGGGTCACGTCGTCGTTGCAGGCCGCCAGAATCAGCGAAGAGAACACAACTCCCAACCACAGCTTCGCTTTGCTCGCTGGCATCGTTGCTTTCCTTCTCTCGAATGTTTTTTTGTGTCGAGCAGCCGGGTGAGCCGCCCCCCGCCTCGATTGCGGCCGATAAGCCGAGGCGCCGGCCAATATACGCGAGCGGGTCGGCTTTGAAAAATTTGGAAATATTCGATCGATGGCCGGTGCAGTGCACACCTTTCAGGAATGCTTCGATTCGCGAACCGGCGCTTTTCAGTCGCCTTTCGATTGCTTTCGTGTTTACTCCGGAGCACTAAAAATCACGCGGATTTCGTGCCATATCGACAAACAAAATTCCGCGCGTGCGGGCATTGCTCAGCAAAGCGAAATAGACGAATTCGTCTAATGGATGCGGCCCGAAATGCGGGCATCACGAATGCGCTGCAGTGCACCAATGGCGCACCGGCGACGGAACGGACAATGCGACGGCGCGGGTGCGCCGCTCACTGCGATTGCGGAAGTTCGGCCGCGCCCATGCGGCGGGCAATGACGGCCGCGCGCTGCGCCTGGTAGGCCGAGCCGCGGTGCGCGTCGAACCAGCGCGGCTTCGGCAGCATCACCGCGAGGCGCGCCGACTGCCACGCGCCGAGCCGGCTCGCGGGAATCCTGTAGTAATAACGGGCGGCGGCCTCGGCGCCGTACACGCCGCGACCCCATTCGACCGAATTCAGGTAGATCTCGAAGATCCGCTCCTTGTCGAGCACCGTCTCGAGCATCCACGTGATGATCAGCTCCTGCCCCTTGCGGATGTAGCTCTTCTCGCGCGACAGGAACAGGTTGCGCGCGAGCTGCTGGGTGATCGTCGAACCGCCCGCGACGATCCGGCCGCGCGCCTTGTTCTTCTCCCATGCCTGCAGGATCGCGTCGACGTCGTAGCCGTTGTTGGTCGCGAAGGTCGAATCCTCCGACGCGATCAGCGCGCGCTTCAGGTTGCGCGAGATCTGGTCGTACGGCACCCACTGGTGCTGGATCCGCGCGGGCGGGTTGTCGTGCGACAGCCACCATGCGTCGGTACGCATGAACGCGGTCGAACCGGGATTGATGAACGACCACGCGGCGATCTGCACGAGATAGAACAGCTGCGTCGCGAGCCACGCGCCCGCGAACACCGAACCCGCATAGACGATCCAGCGGGTCGGGCTGATCGTCCGCGTGCGTTGCGTGCCGCTTACCGCCACCACCTGCGGCGCTCCGCTCAGGCCGCCGCGAGCGCCTGGCGCAGCGCGGCCAGCACCGGTGCGCCGTCCGGCCGCACGCCGCGCCAGATGAAGAACGATTCGGCCGCCTGCTCGACCAGCATCCCGAGCCCGTCGGCCGTACGCGCGCCGAGCGACGCCGCATGCTGCATGAACACCGTCGGTTGCGCGCCGTACATCATGTCGTACGCGAGCGTGCCCGCGCCGAACGCGGCCGCGTCGCACGCCGGCAGCGCCGCATCGAGGCTGCCTGCCGTCGCGTTGACGATCACGTCGTACGGCTCGGCCCGCACGGCGTCCGGGCCGCCGCCCGACAGTACGCAGCCCGCATCGTGCGCGGCCTGCGTGAACTGGCCTACGAGCGCCTCGGCCTTGCTCGCGGTGCGGTTCACGATCGTGATCGACAGCGGCGCGCGCTCGAGCATCGGCAGCACGACGCCACGCGCCGCGCCGCCCGCGCCGAGCAGCAGGATGCGCGCGCCCGCGAGCGACACGCCGAGATTCGATTCGATGTCGCGCACGAGGCCGACGCCGTCCGTGTTGTCGCCGTAGATGCCGCCGTCGGCATCGATGCGCAGCGTGTTCACCGCGCCCGCCGCCGCCGCGCGCGGCGACAGCGTGTCGGCGAGCGCATGCGCGTCGAGCTTGAACGGCACCGTCACGTTCGCACCGCGTCCGCCTTCGGCGATGAACGCACGCACGGCGGCCTCGAAGCCGTCGACCGGCGCGAGCCGGTGCTCGTAGACGATCGCCTCGCCCGTCTGCGCGGCGAACTGCGCGTGGATGAACGGCGACTTGCTGTGCGCCACCGGGTTGCCGAACACCACATAGCGGTCGGCGCCGCTCGTCGACGCGGCTGCGTTCACGATGCGCGCCCCTCTTCGCCATCCTGGCCGTTGGCGGTCGCGGCCGCGTCGCCCGCGGCAGTCGCGCCGTCCGCTTCGGCCAGTGCTTCGGCCTCGGCTTGCGCCGACGCGTCCTGCGCATCGACCAGCGTGTCGTCGCCGCCTTCGTTCTCGTCTTCGTCGTCGGACGCGTCGCCGCTCGTCACGGTCGGCGCGTCGAGCACGTTAAGCAGCCGCACCGACGCCTCGATCGTCAGCTCGTCGAGCGACATCACGTCGAGCAGCACGCGCGTGCCGCGCGCATGCACGCCAAGCCCCGGCACGTGCAGCAGCAGCGGAATTTCCTCGAGGCGCACCAGATCGCCCTTCACGACGCTCGCGACGACCTGCTTCTTCTGCTCCTGCGCGAGCCAGCGCAGGCACCAGAAGTACTCCATCCGGCGCTGATAGTCGGCGTACGCGGTATAGGTGTCGTCGAAGCCCTGCACGACCGCGTACAGGTCGGCGTCCTTCGGCTTGAACGGCGCGGCGAGCTTCGCGGTGACGCCGTGCTGCACGCACGCCAGCAGTTGCCACTGGTTCACGAGGTCGACGTAACGGCGCAGCGGCGACGTGCTCCACGCGTATTGCGCGACACCGAGGCCTTCGTGCGGCGCGGCCGTCGTCTGCATCCGCGTGCGCTTCGGGCCCGGCGCGCCGAAGCCGCGCTGCGAGCGGTAGATGCCGGGCACCGTGTGGTCGTGCAGGAACGCGCCCCACGTCGAGTTCGCGAGGATCGCGAGTTCCGACACGATCAGGTCGAGCGGCGAGCCGCGGCGGCGCGGCGTGATCGTCACGTGCTCGCCTTCGACGTAGAAGTTGTAGTCGGTGTTGCGCTGCACTTCGCGCTTCAGGCCGTAGCCCGCGCGCGCGACCTGGCGCTTCTCGAACAGCGCCTGCGCGAGCGGCCACAGCACGGCGATGTCGTCCTTGTGCGGATAGTCGCCGGTGCCGGCGGCGAGCGTCTCTTCGTTGACGAGCTCGTCGAGCGTGTTGTGGCGCAGGTTGTTCTTCACGAACACGAGTTCGGCGCGCGTCTCGTTCGCGACGATCTCCTGCGTCTCGCGGTTGACGATGATGTACAGCGACAGCGCCGGGCGGTAGTCGCCTTCCTTCAGCGTGAACACGTCGACCACGTCGTCCGGCAGCATCGTGATCTTGTCGCCCGGCATGTAGACGGTCGACAGGCGCGCGCGCGCGATCGCGTCGACTGCGTCGCCGCGCACGATGCCGAGCGCCGGCGCCGCGATGTGCACGCCGATCCGCACGCGACCGTCGGACAGGTGCTCGACCGAGAACGCGTCGTCGATTTCGGTCGTCGTGATGTCGTCGATCGAGAACGCCTCGACGTCCGCGCGCGGCAGGTCGTCCGGCAGCGGGCCGACCGTGACGGCCGGGAAGCCCGTGCCGTGCGGGAAGAATTCCGCGAGGAAGCGCGCCTCGTGCAGCGCACGCGGCGACGCGATGCCGCCGCAGTCGAGCATCAGCCGCGCCGGCGACACGCCGCGCGCGCCGGCCGCCGCTTCCATCGCCTTGTATTCGATCGCATTCTTGTCCGGCCGCGTGAGCAGCCCGAGCACCTTGCCCGCGAACGCTTCCGGCAGCTTGCCGGCCTTCAGCTCCTCTTCGTACTGCGCCTGGACGAGCGCCTGCTGGCGCTTGCGCTCGAGCGACGCGAGCGCCATCTTGAGCTGCTCTTCCGGCGCGCGCTGATACTGGCCGCGCCCCTTGCGGCGGAAGTAGACGGGCGAGCCGTGCAGCCGCAGCACCAGCGCCGCGCGCTCGACCGGGCCGTAGGTCGCGCCGAAGTATTCCGCGGCCAGCGCCGTATACGCGAATTCGTCGGCCGGCGCGCATTCCCACAGGAAATCCAGGTCGATCTGCTGCGCGGCCGTGTCGGCTTCCTGCATCAGCTCGCTCGCGGCCGGCTTCTCGAATTCGATCAGCACGTCTTTCGCGCGCACCTTCGCCCGCCGCCCGCCGGGCAACTCGACTTGAAACGCGTCGCCCTGGCGCGACAGCACGCTGCCCGCCTTGAAACTGCCCGATTCCTCGAAGAAAACGTTCACTCAGTACTCTCGTTCAGACTGCCGGGCGCCGCATCGGCGGCGCCGCATGATGATGGGAATTCGATCGGCATGACGCCGGGTTCATGACGTTCGGTCGTCGCAAAAGGCGAGAACGTCGTCGACATAGTCGGCAAATTCGCTGATTCCGTGGTCGCTGCCTTCGATCACGCGCGTTTTCGCGCCCGGGTAGTGGGCGAGCATCTCGCGGTAGTCCAGCACTTCGTCGCCCGTCGCCGCGAACAGATAGTAGCGTTCGGGCCGCGAAATCGCCGGCACGCGCAGCGCGTCGAGCTCCTGCAGGTGATGGCGTTCGACGACAATCGAGCCGCCGCCGTGCCACAGCGGCTGTTCGCCCAGATGCTGCTCGAGGTCGCGCTGCGGCACGATCGCCGGATTCAGCAGCACCGCCTTCCAGCCGTGCTTTTCGGCGAGCCAGGTCGCGTAGTAGCCGCCGAGCGAGCTGCCGATCACCGTCACGTCGCGCACCCCGGCCACCGCGGCTTCCGCGACGGCGATCGCCTCGAGCGGCGACACCGACAGCGACGGGCAGCGCCATTCGGGCGTGCGGCCGAGCTCGGCCATGCGCGCGGCGAGGAGCCGCGACTTCTGCGACTCCGGCGACGACCGGAACCCGTGCAGGTACAGGATCACGCGCGGCTCCCGAGCGCGTCGAGCAGCTTCTGGTGCACGCCGCCGAAGCCGCCGTTGCTCATCACGAGCACGTGGTCGCCCGGACGCGCGGCCTCGACGACCGACTTCACCAAGAGATGGAGATCGTCGAACGCGCGGGCCTTGTCGCCGAGCGGCGCGAGCGCGTCGCCGAGGTTCCAGCCGAGCGCGTCGCGCCCGGTCGGTGCGCCGTAGCCGAACACCAGGTCGGCGTCGGCGAGACTGGCCGGCAGTTGCGCCTTCATCACGCCGAGCTTCATCGTGTTCGAACGCGGCTCGAGCACGGCGAGAATACGGGAGTTTTGGCGGCCGATGCGTGCACGAAGGCCGGCGATCGTGGTTTCGATCGCGGTCGGATGGTGCGCGAAGTCGTCGTAGACGGTTACCCCATCCACGCTGCCGCGCACTTCCATGCGCCGCTTCACGTTGCGAAACGATGCGAGCGATTCGGCGGCCTGCGCGGGCGGCACGCCGACGTGGCGGGCGGCGGCGATCGCCGCGAGCGCGTTCATCCGGTTGTGGTCGCCCTGCACCTGCCACGCGACCTCACCGACACGCTCGGCCTGCGAATACACCGCGAAGCGCTCGTCGACCGGTACGCCGTCCTCGGCCGGCAGTGCCTGCCAGCCGCCATCGACGCCGAAGCGCTCGACCTCGCTCCAGCAGCCGCGCGCGAGCACGCGCTCGAGCGCGTCCGAGCGGCCGTTGGTCACGATCCGGCCGACGCCCGGCACGGTGCGCACGAGATGATGGAATTGCGTTTCGATCGCGGCGAGATCCGGGAAGATGTCGGCGTGATCGAATTCGAGATTGTTGAGCACCGCGGTGCGCGGCCGGTAATGGACGAACTTCGAGCGCTTGTCGAAGAACGCCGTGTCGTATTCGTCGGCCTCGATCACGAAGAAACTCGAATCGGTCAGCCGCGCCGACACGCCGAAGTTCAGCGGCACGCCGCCGATCAGGAAGCCCGGGTTCAGGCCGGCATCTTCCAGCAGCCACGCGAGCATCGACGACGTGGTCGTCTTGCCGTGCGTGCCCGCGACCGCCAGCACCCACTTGCCTGCCAGCACGTGTTCGCCGAGCCATTGCGGGCCGGATACATAAGGCAGGCCGCGATCGAGGATCGCCTCCATCAGCGGGTTGCCGCGCGTGACGACGTTGCCGATCACGAACAGGTCTGGCTTCAGGTCGATCTGCTCGGCGCCGTAGCCCTCGATCAGCGTGATGCCCTGCGCCTCGAGCTGCGTGCTCATCGGCGGATAGACGCCCGCGTCGCAACCCGTCACCGTGTGGCCGGCCTCGCGCGCGAGCACGGCGAGACCGCCCATGAAGGTGCCGCAGATGCCAAGAATGTGGATGTGCATAGATGAATGCTTTCGCGCCGCCGGGCGCCGTCGATTCGGAAAGATGGTCTGCGGCACGCCGGACAGGCCGCCCGGCCAACGACTTTCGCCGCGACACAAAGACCGTCATTGTAACTGACGGCCCGCCGTGCCCGGCGGCCCGAACGACGGATCCGGATGCCGCGCGGCACGGCGGACGACGCGCGGCCGCACCGCGTTCGGCCGCCGCGCGATCGAGTATGATTGCCGGATCATGTCTCGCAAACCTCTTGTCGACCCGCGGCGCGCCCGCGAGGAAATCGCCCAGTCCGCCGCGCGCCTGATCGCGGAGGACGGCCTCGATTACGCCAGCGCGAAGCGCAAGGCCGCGCGCCAGCTGTTCGGCGATACGCGCGTTGCCGGCGAATGGCTGCCGGATAACGACCTGATCGAGGAAGAACTGCGCGAGTACCTCGCCCTGTTCCAGAGCGACACGCAGCCGGACGAACTGCGCCGCCTGCGCGAGATCGCGCTCGACTGGATGCGCCGGCTCGCCGAGTTCAATCCGTACGTGACGGGCGCGGTGCTGAACGGCACCGCGAACGCGCATTCGGACATCCATTTGCAGATATTCACCGACAACCCGAAGGACGTCGCGATCTACCTGCTGAACCAGAACGTTCAGTACGACGTGTCCGAGACGCGGCATTTCGCCGGTCGCGCCGACGTCGAGACGCTCAGCTTCCTGTGGCGCCCGCGGCGCGACGTGGACGCGATCGGCATTCACGTCGCGCTCTACGCGAGCGACGACCTGCGCGGCGCGGTCAAGGCCGACGCGCGCGGCCGGGTCGCCCGCGCGGACGCCGCCGCATTGCGTGCGCTCGTCGAAGCCAGCAACGCCCCTTCCGAACCGGAATGATTCAACGATGATGATGAAACGCATGTTGCCGCTCGCGGTAGTCGCGGCCGCCGCCGTCGCCGGCGGGCTCGCCGCCGGCCATTGGTTCCGCGGCGGCAGCGCCGATGACGGCGTCGCCGTCGCCGCGCCCGCTGCGCAGGGCAGCCCGGTCGACCAGCTGTGGGCCGCGTCGCTGACCGGCGTCGACGGCAAGCCGGCGTCACTCGCTTCCTTCAAGGGCCAGAAAGTCGTGGTCAATTTCTGGGCGTCGTGGTGCGGCCCGTGCGTCGAGGAGATGCCGGAGCTCGTCGCGCTGTCGCACCAATACAAGCAGAAAGGCATCCGCTTCATCGGGATCGGCGTCGATTCCGACCAGAACGTGAAGAACTTTCTGCAGAAGGTGAAGGTCGACTATCCGGTTTTCGTCAGCGGTTATGCGGGCGCCGATCTGGCCCGTAATTTCGGAAATACCGCCGGCGCGCTGCCGTTTACGGTCGTCATCGACGAAACCGGCAAGATTCGCGAGACAAAATTAGGACAAATCCAACCGGCCGAGCTGAAAAAGACCCTCGACGCGTTGTGATCGCCCTGAACGGCGGCCCGCACGTTGGCAGCGATTTGTACGTCGATCGCCGCAATTTCACGTGAATTCGCTGATACTTTGCAGCCGCACCGGTAATTCTTGCAGGTCCGGCGCGCCCGGCCGTTCGGCAAAACTAGACAAATTTCTCTAAATAGCGCTAAAGTTCGCGCAATTCCGCAGAAATAGAAGCGACCATGACACGATTGCTGGTGCTGCACGGCCCCAACCTGAACCTTCTCGGCACCCGGGAACCGGAGGTGTACGGCCGCGTCACGCTTGCGCAGATCGATCAGGCGCTTGCCGCGCGAGCCCAGGAAGCCGGCGCCGAACTGTCGTCGTTCCAGAGCAACCATGAAGGCGCGCTCGTCGACCGCATTCAGGCCGCGCGGGAGGAACAGACCGATTTCATCCTGATCAATCCCGCCGCGTATACGCACACGAGCGTCGCGATCCGGGACGCGATCGCCGGCGTCGGCATCCCGTTCGTCGAGGTTCACCTGTCGAACGTGCACCGCCGCGAAGCGTTCAGGCATCACTCCTACTTTTCCGACCAGGCCGAAGGCGTGATCTGCGGGCTCGGCTGGAAAGGTTATCTGTACGCGCTCGAGTACGCGCTGGACAAGCTGCAAGGCGCGTCGCGCGGCTGATTTCGCGATCTAGATTCAGCGCCGGTCCCACCGGCGCTTTCACGTATTGAAAGGGGAATTCCCGATGGATCTTCGTAAGCTGAAAACTCTGATCGACCTCGTTTCCGAATCCGGCATCTCCGAGCTGGAAGTCACGGAAGGCGAAGGCAAGGTGCGTATCGTCAAGAACGCGCCGCCGGTCTACGTGCAGCCGACGGCTGGGTATGCCCCGCAAGTCAGCGCGCCCGCTCCGTCGGTCGCGCTGCCGACCGAAGGTGCTGCCGCGCCGGCAGCAGGCGCCGCCGCCACACCGGCCGCCCCGCAAGGCCACGTCGTGACGTCGCCGATGGTCGGCACGTTCTATCGCGCGCCGTCGCCGGGCGCGGACCCGTTCGTCCAGGTGGGCGACACGGTCAAGGAAGGCCAGACGATCTGCATCATCGAAGCGATGAAGCTGCTCAACGAGATCGAGTCGGACAAGGCCGGCGTGATCAAGGAAATCCTCGTCGAGAACGGCCAGGCCGTCGAATACGGCCAGCCGCTTTTCGTGATCGGCTAAGTCCGCCGCGCGGCCCGTCCGGCCGCGCGCCGCCGATGCTCGCCAGGCGCCGTTCGCGCGCCCCTCGAAGAGACGAATACTCGCTATGTTTGAAAAAATCCTCATTGCCAACCGCGGTGAAATCGCGCTGCGCATCCAGCGCGCGTGCCGCGAGCTCGGCGTCAAGACGGTGGTCGTCTACTCGGAAGCCGACAAGGAAGCCAAGTACGTGCGCCTCGCGGACGAAGCCGTCTGTATCGGCCCGGCCCCGTCGAACCTGAGCTACCTGAACATGCCGGCGCTGATCAGCGCCGCGGAAGTCACCGATGCCGAGGCGATCCACCCCGGCTACGGCTTCCTGTCCGAGAACGCCGATTTCGCCGAACGCGTCGAGCAGTCGGGCTTCACGTTCATCGGCCCGCGCCCGGAAACGATCCGGATGATGGGCGACAAGGTCACCGCGAAGCAGACCATGATCAAGACCGGCGTGCCGTGCGTGCCGGGCTCGGAAGGCGCGTTGCCGGACGATCCGAAGGAGATCGTGAAGATTGCGCGCGCGATCGGCTATCCGGTCATCATCAAGGCAGCGGGCGGCGGCGGCGGGCGCGGGATGCGCGTCGTGCACACCGAAGCCGCGCTCGTGAACGCGGTCAACATGACCCGCGAGGAAGCCGGCCGTGCGTTCGGCAACCCGCAGGTGTACATGGAGAAGTTCCTCGAGAACCCGCGCCACATCGAAATCCAGGTGCTGTCGGACGCGCACAAGAACGCGATCTGGCTCGGCGAGCGCGACTGCTCGATGCAGCGCCGTCACCAGAAGGTGATCGAGGAAGCGCCGGCGCCCGGCATTCCGCGCCGCCTGATCGAGCGCATCGGCGACCGCTGCGCGGACGCGTGCAAGAAGATGGGCTACCTCGGCGCAGGCACGTTCGAATTCCTGTACGAGAACAACGAGTTCTACTTCATCGAGATGAACACGCGCGTGCAGGTCGAGCACCCGGTGTCGGAGATGATCACGGGCGTCGACATCGTGCAGGAACAGATCCGCATCGCTGCCGGCGAGAAGCTCGCGCTGCGCCAGCGCGACATCGAGTTCCGCGGACATGCGATCGAATGCCGGATCAACGCGGAAGATCCGTTCAAGTTCACGCCGTCGCCGGGCCGGATCACGTCGTGGCATACGCCGGGCGGCCCTGGCGTGCGCGTCGACTCGCATGCGTACAATGGCTATTTCGTGCCGCCGAACTATGATTCGATGATCGGCAAGCTGATCACCTACGGCGCGACGCGCGACCAGGCGATCCGCCGGATGCGCATCGCGCTGTCGGAAATGGTCGTCGAAGGCATCCAGACCAACATCCCGCTGCACCGCGAGCTGATGATCGACTCGAAGTTCGTCGAAGGCGGCACCAGCATCCACTATCTCGAACACCGGCTCGCCCAGAAGCAGCAGGTCGCACCGGAAGAAGCGTAAGCATGAGCTATCGCGAACTCGTCGTCGAACTGGCCCGTGAGCATGCGGAGGCGCTGTCCGACGCGCTGCTCGACCTCGGCGCGCTGTCGGTGTCCGTCGAGGACGCCGACGCCGACACGCCCGACGAACAGCCGCTCTTCGGCGAGCCCGGCCTTGTTCCCGAACGCACCGCGTGGCAGCACTCGCGCGTGATCGCGCTGCTGTCGCCCGATCACGACCCGGCCGTGCTGCTCGCGGCGGCCGCGAACGAGATCGGCGTCGCCGAGACGCCGAAGTTCGACGTGCGCGAAGTCGAGGAACAGGACTGGGTGCGGCTCACGCAGTCGCAGTTCGAGCCGATTCCGATCGGCGAGCGGATCTGGGTCGTGCCGTCGTGGCACGACGCGCCCGACCCCGACGCGCTGATCCTCGAACTCGACCCCGGTCTCGCGTTCGGCACCGGCAGCCACCCGACCACCCGCCTGTGCATGGAATGGCTCGAACAGTCGGTGAAGCCCGGCCAGTCGGTGCTCGACTACGGCTGCGGCTCGGGCATTCTCGCGATCCTCGCGCGGAAATGCGGGGCGAACCCCGTGGTCGGCATCGACATCGATCCGCAGGCGGTCGAATCGGCGCGCCAGAACAGCGAACGCAACCATGCGGAAGTCACGTACGGGCTGCCCGATGCGTGCCCGGCCGGCGAATTCGACATCGTCGTCGCCAACATCCTGTCGAACCCGCTGAAACTGATGGCATCGATGCTCGCATCGAAGGTGAAACCGGGCGGGCGCATCGCACTGTCGGGCGTGCTCGCGCGCCAGGCGGACGAAGTCGCGGCCGTCTATGCGCGCTACGTCGACATCTCGGTCTGGCGCGAACACGAAGGTTGGGTATGCCTCGCCGGAACGCGGCGGGAAAGCCATTAGAATAGCGCTGTCCTTCACTCTGGCCAGCAGGCCGCCCGGCTCGACATGCTTCTTGCGACGCGCTGCCCTCATTGCGAAACCGTCTTCCGGCTGCAGCAGGAGCAGCTCGCGCTGCATGACGGGCTCGTGCGTTGCGGACACTGTCAGCAGGTCTTCAACGCATCGCAGTCGCTCGTACCCGATCCGGCACCGCCGGAATCCGCGCTGACCGAAGCGGCGCCGGTCGAGCCGGCCGCCGCCAACCCGCAACACGACGCCGCGCCCGCGCGGCTCTTCACCACCGACGCACCGGTCGAACCGGCAGCGGGTTCCGATTACCAGCCGGAAGGCTGGGACATGTGGGCGCCGTGGCTCGATGGCGGCGTCGACCCGTCCCTGCAGCACAGTGTCGAGACCGTGCGCGCCGAGCCGCTGATCCCGCTTGCGCTGCCGTCGACGGAATCCGGTGTGGTTCACCTGTCCGGCACGCCGGCGCCGATCGCATCGCAGCCGGCCGAGTTGCACGCCGTCGCCGCGCGATCGGCCGGACCGGATGCAGTGCCGCCCGAGACCGACGAACCGCTCACGCCGCTCACCGAACCCGACCTGCGTGAACCGCGCTTCGTCGCGCCCGCGCCGTCGATCGAACCCGCCGCAGCAGCGCCCGTCGAACCGGTCGGCAACGCGCGCTTCGCCGTGCCCGACGACGAGCACGCGCCACGCGAACCGCGCTTCGCGTTCAGGCCGGTACAAGCCGAGCCCGGACTCGAACCGAAACCCGAACCCGACACCCACGCCGAACGTGCCGCCGCACCGGCCGCAGCCGCCAGCGAACCCGGTGCCGAACCGGACGTACAACCGGCCGCCGAGCCGGTCGCCCAGCCGGCCGCCCCCTTCCCCGCCGCACTGTCCGACGACGACCGCCCGCCCTTCGCCGTGACGCGCGAGCCGCGCGCGCAGCAGCGACGTGGAACGCTCGGCGGCTTTTTCGGCGGCCTCGTCGCGGCCGTGCTCGCGGTGCTGCTCGTCGCGCAGCTCGCGTGGTGGCAGCGCGAAACCGTGATGATCTACTGGCCCGTCACGCAGGGCTGGTTCCGGCAGGCGTGCGCGCCGCTCGGCTGCAAGGTGACGCCGCCGCGCGCGATCGACGGCCTGCGGCTCGACGCGGCCGACCTGCGCCAGATCGACGGCCCGCGCGTGCTGGAGTTGAAGGTGCCGCTGACGAACCGCTACCGCGTCGCGCTCGCCTACCCGTCGCTCGAGCTGACGCTGCTCGACGACACGAATCACGTGACCGTGCGCCGCGTGCTCGCGCCGCGCGACTACGTGCGCCCGGGCATGCCGATCGACGCCGGGCTGCCGCCCGGCACGACGCAGACGATGGTCGTCCGTCTCGACACGAACGGCGCGCCCGCCTCGAATTTCCGCGTCCAGATCTTCTATCCGTGACGCCCCGCGGCGCGCGCATGCGCGCCGTCTCAACCCGCGCGCCGCTGCGGCGCGCTATTTCGGAGCACGAACATGAGCAAAGTTACGCTGGGTGGCAACCCGATCGATCTCGCCGGCACGTTCCCGGCCGTCGGCTCGCAAGCCCCCGACTTCAAGCTGGTCGGCAAGGACCTCGCCGACCTGTCGCTCGCCAGCTTCGCCGGCAAGCGCAAGGTGCTGAACATCGTCCCGAGCCTCGATACGCCCACCTGCGCGACGTCGACCCGCAAGTTCAACGAAGCCGCGTCGTCGCTCGACAACACGGTCGTGGTGGTCGTGTCCGGCGACCTGCCGTTCGCCGCCACGCGCTTCTGCACGACCGAAGGCCTCGCGAACGTCGTGACGGCTTCGACGTTCCGCGGCGGCCGCGCGTTCGCGAACGCATACGGCGTCGACGTGACGAGCGGCCCGCTGAACGGCCTGACGGCCCGCGCGGTCGTCGTGCTCGACGCGCAGGACAAGGTGCTCCACGCGGAACTCGTCGGCGAGATCAAGGACGAGCCGAACTACGACGCAGCGCTCGCCGCACTGAAGTAACCCGCAGCCGCCCGGCCCTGCCGCGCGAGGCCCGACGGCCTGCGCGCGCCGGCCGGGCAGCCGCCTCCCTTTGCTCTCTACAGGAACGCACGCCTTGACTACGCTGATTTGCGGCTCGCTCGCCTACGACAACATCATGACCTTCGAAGGCCGGTTTCGCGAGCACATCCTGCCCGACCAGGTTCACCTTCTGAACGTGAGCTTCCTCGTGCCGACGATGCGTCGCGAATTCGGCGGTTGCGCGGGGAACATCGCCTACGCGCTGCACATGCTCGGCGGCGACGCGCGCATCATGGCGACGGTCGGCGCGAACGACGCCGATCGCTATCTCGAGCGTCTCGACAGCCTCGGCCTGTCGAAGGCCAGCATACGCGTGGTGCCCGAAACGCACACCGCGCAGGCGATGATCACGACCGATCTCGAGAACAACCAGATCACCGCATTCCACCCCGGCGCGATGATGCAGTCGCACCTGAACCGCGCGGACGAAGTGTCGGGCGTGAAGCTCGGCATCGTCGCGCCGGACGGCTTCGACGGGATGGTCCAGCACGCCGAGCAATTCGCGAAGGCCGGCATCCCGTTCATCTTCGATCCGGGCCAGGGCCTGCCGCTGTTCGACGGTGCGACGCTGCGCCGCATCATTGAACTCGCCACCTTCGTTGCGGTCAACGACTACGAGGGCAAGCTCGTCAGCGACAAGACGGGCTGGTCCGAACAGGAAATCGCCAGCCGGGTTCAGGCGTTGATCATCACGCGCGGCGAGCGCGGCGCCACCATTCTTCACAAAAACGGCGAAGAACAGATTCCGGTCGTGCAAGCCGAGCGTGTCGTCGATCCGACCGGCTGCGGCGACGCCTTCCGGGGCGGCCTGCTGTACGGCATCGAGAATGGCCTCGACTGGGCAACCACGGGCCGCCTCGCGAGCCTGATGGGCTCGATCAAGATCGCCCACCAGGGGCCTCAAACTTACGCACTGACGCGCGCCGAAATCGACGCGCGCTTCGAGGCTGCCTTCGGGTACAGTCTCAAATGAATATTGTGGGAGAGCAAAGATGTTGACCAAGAAAACCCTCACGCTCGCTGCCATGCTGACGGCCACGCTGACGCTCGCCGGCTGCTTCACGGCGCCGGGCTCGGCAGATGTCTATAGCGTCGGCCAGGCGCAGCGCGAGCAAACCGTGCGCATGGGCACCGTCGAAAGCGTCCGTGCGGTGCGCATCCAGTCCGATGGCGGCGGCAGCGCGATCGGCACGCTCGGCGGCGGCGCGCTCGGCGCAGTCGCGGGCAGCGCGATCGGCGGCGGCAAGGGATCGATCCTGACGGCCATCGCGGGCGGTCTCGTCGGCGCGGTCGCAGGCAACGCGGTCGGCGAAAACCTCAGCACGGCGAACGGTGTCGAAATCACCGTGCGCCTCGACAACGGCGACCTGCGCTCGATCACGCAGGCGGCGAGCGGCGAAGTGTTCCGCGCCGGCGAACGGGTGCGACTGCTGTCGAGCGGCGGCGTCACGCGCGTCACGCACTAACGAGCATCCTCAGCACGCGGCGCAAGCCGCGGTCGAACGCATGTGCGAAGCTGCACATGCGTTTTTTTTCGTCCGTGCCCGGCAGCCGGCCGGCCCATCGATGCAGAGGGACGAAAAAAATCCCGCCACCTGAGCCAGATGGCGGGATCGATTGAGTAGCGCTACTCAACCCGCGGACACCGCGTGAGTGTCCGGGTAGTGCTGGTCAGCCGCGATTACGGACGGCTGCCGGTCGGGAACGGCCATGCCGCTGCCGGGTTGAGCGCGGTCTTCACGCCCGATGCCGGCGCGACCGATGCGGTCGACGCGGTGGTTGCCGGTGCAGCCTTCTTCACGACGGCCTTCTTCGGAGCAGCAGCCTTCTTCGGTGCAGCGGCCTTCTTCGCCGGTGCGGCAGCCTTCGGAGCAGCGGCAGCCTTCGGTGCAGCAGCAGCCTTCGGTGCAGCGGCAGCCTTCTTCGCAGGGGCAGCCTTCTTGGCAGGCGCAGCCTTCTTCGCAGCAGCCTTCTTCGCAGGCGCAGCCTTCTTGGCGGCAGCCTTCTTCGCCGGCGCGGCCTTCTTGGCAGCGGCCTTCTTCGCCGGTGCTGCCTTCTTCGCAGCAACCTTCTTCACCGCGACTTTCTTGGCTGCAACCTTCTTCGCAGCGGCCTTCTTCGCCGGTGCTGCCTTCTTCGCGGCAACCTTCTTCACCGCGACTTTCTTCGCAGCAACCTTCTTCGTTGCGACCTTCTTTGCCGCGACCTTCTTCGCAGCAGCCTTCTTCGCCGGTGCTGCCTTCTTCGCGGCAACCTTCTTCACCGCGACCTTCTTCGCAGCAACCTTCTTCACCGCAGCGGCCTTCTTCGCCGGAGCAGCAGCCTTCTTCGCAACGGTCTTCTTGGCAGCAACCTTCTTAGCAGCCGGTTTCTTCTTGGCAGTAGCCATGTTGTTCTCCTTCAGGTTCAGATGAGAGTCAGTTCAAACTACACCCTTCGTCAAAACCCGCTTCCCGCGGACGCTGTTCAGGACGTGCGCTTCGAAGCGGGCTATTCATCGGCGTACGCGGATACCACGCGCTTACGCTAATGAATACGGTATGGCGCGCGTGACCCCATGGCCTCGCGCGCCAAATCAAGTCGGTAGCCGGCGCGCCTCGCGCCGCCACCCCTAATCGCTTGATCAAGCGGACCGCCACACGGCCGTCCGCTTTTTCCGGAGGGAAGTTTGCCCATCCCACTGAAGGGTTCGCAAAGTGCCGATCATGTCGTTGGGCCGTTAAGGCACCGGGCATGCTTTGCATCAGGCGTTCTTGCTCCTAAACCTTGGGCCGGGGCCGAGAGGCCGCCGGCTGCTCACATCATGTGACGGGTTCGCTGCTGCGGGTTATTCCCAGGACAGCGCGCCGCCCGTCTGATACTCGATCACACGCGTCTCGAAGAAGTTGCGTTCCTTCTTCAGGTCGATCATCTCGCTCATCCACGGGAACGGGTTTTCCTCGTTCGGGAACAGCGGGTCGAGGCCGATCTGCTGGCAACGGCGGTTGCTGATGAAGCGCAGATAGCTCTTGAACATCGACGCGTTCAGACCCAGCACGCCGCGCGGCATCGTGTCCTCGGCGTAGCGGTATTCGAGTTCGACAGCCTGCTTGAACAGCTCGCGGATCTCGGCGCGGAATTCCGCGGTCCAGAGATGCGGGTTCTCGAGCTTGATCTGGTTGATCAGGTCGATGCCGAAATTGCAGTGCATCGACTCGTCGCGCAGGATGTACTGATATTGCTCTGCAGCACCCGTCATCTTGTTCTGGCGGCCGAGCGCGAGAATCTGCGTGAAGCCGACATAGAAGAACAGGCCTTCCATGATGCAGGCGAACACGATCAGCGACTTCAGCAGCTTCTGATCCGCTTCGAGCGTGCCGGTCTTGAAGGCCGGGTCAGTCAGCGTGTGGATGAACGGGATCAGGAATTCGTCCTTCGCGCGGATCGACGTGACCTCGTGGTACGCGTTGAAGATCTCGCCTTCGTCGAGACCGAGCGATTCGACGATGTATTGGTACGCGTGCGTGTGGATCGCCTCTTCGAACGCCTGGCGCAGCAGGAACTGCCGGCACTCGGGCGCCGTGATGTGGCGGTACGTGCCGAGCACGATGTTGTTCGCGGCGAGCGAATCGGCCGTCACGAAGAAGCCGAGGTTGCGCTTGACGATGCGGCGCTCGTCCTCGGTCAGACCGTTCGGATCCTTCCACAGGGCGATGTCGCGGGACATGTTGATTTCCTGCGGCATCCAGTGGTTCGCGCAACCCGCCAGATACTTTTCCCACGCCCACTTGTACTTGAACGGCACCAGCTGATTGACGTCAGTCTGGCCGTTGATGATGCGCTTGTCTGCAACGTTGACCCGCGCTTCCGAACCGCCGGCGGGAACAGCCGATGCTTGCGGCGGCACCGCAAGATCGCCTTCGAAAATGTCGCGGACCTGATGGGCGGCAGGCGTTGCAGCCTGCATTCCGACAGCCATCCCTGCGGAGGTGCGCAACGCGTTTTGCTGCGCTCCGCTCGCGGGGGTTACGGCAGTCTTCTCGTCATCCCAGTTGAGCATAAATTCTCACCATCAATTTAGAACGGTTTGTACCATCTTTTCCTGAGCGATAAAAGGGCTCGCTCACGAAAAATCCTTTTTTCGATTCGCGTTGCGACCTCGATACAACACTTTGAGCAACGCATCGTCGTTCATGCAGCGCGCGACGTGTGTCGCACGTGTATCGCGAGGTGCGCTCGACGCATCGAACGCTGATCGAAACGCGACGTCGTCGGGGATGTTTCGATCGCTTGTCACTGCCTGCAACGCGAGTGCCGCGTTACAGATTCCTTATCATTTTTTTAGTTGAGAGCGGCGCACACTTCAACCTCGATCGGTTGTCGTGCGCGCCGCCCGAACCTTCTTCAGGTCATGCGCGCCGCGTTACTGGCAGGCTTCGCACTCGTCGAAGCCGGGATCGCCCGGGCGCATCGTGCATACCGGACCGTCCGCTTCAACCGGCGCGAGTGCCGGTGCCGCGTCGACTGCGCCCGACGACGACGCTGCGCCGCCCGCTGCACCGAAGCCGCCTGCCGCGCCTTGCGCGCCGCCGCTGCTCGAGCCGCCGCTCGTCGGCACCGCGTTCAGCACGCCGTGTGCGACCGTCGACTTCTCGACGTGCGTCGCTGCCATCGTGCGGAGGTAGTAGGTCGTCTTCAGACCGCGCAGCCAGGCGAGCTTGTAGACCTCGTCGAGCTTCTTGCCCGACGCGCCGCCCATGTAGATGTTCAGCGACTGCGCCTGGTCGATCCACTTCTGGCGACGCGATGCCGCTTCGACCAGCCACGTCGGGTCGACTTCGAACGCGGTCGCGTAGATCGCGCGCAGGTCGGCCGGGATACGGTCGATGCGCGACAGCATGCCGTCGAAGTACTTCAGGTCGGCGACCATCACTTCGTCCCACAGGCCGCGTTCCTTCAGGTCGCGGACGAGGTACTCGTTGACCACCGTGAATTCGCCCGACAGGTTCGACTTCACGTACAGGTTCTGGAAGGTCGGCTCGATGCATGCCGACACGCCGATGATGTTCGAGATCGTCGCCGTCGGCGCGATCGCGACGCAGTTCGAGTTGCGCATGCCGTGTGCGGCGATCCGCGAACGCAGCGTCGTCCAGTCGAGCGACTCGGACGTGTCGACCTCGACGTAGCCGCCGCGCGCTTCCGTCAGCAGCTTCAGCGTGTCCTGCGGGAGGATGCCGCGATCCCACAGCGAGCCGCGGTAGCTCGAGTAGCGGCCGCGTTCCTCGGCCAGCTCGGTCGACGCGTAGTACGCGTAGTAGCAGACCGCTTCCATCGAACGATCGGCGAACTCGACCGCCGCTTCCGACGCGTACGGCGTGCGCAGCAGGTGCAGGCAGTCCTGGAAGCCCATGATGCCCATGCCGACCGGACGGTGCTTCAGGTTCGAGTTACGCGCCTTCGGCACCGCGTAGTAGTTGATGTCGATCACGTTGTCGAGCATGCGCATCGCGACGCTGATCGTGCGCTTCAGCTTGTCGTGGTCGAGCGCGTAGCTGCCGTCGGCCTGCTTCACCAGGTGGGCGACGAGGTTCACGGAGCCCAGGTTGCACACCGCGATTTCGGTGTCGCTCGTGTTCAGCGTGATTTCCGTGCACAGGTTCGACGAGTGGACGACGCCGACGTGCTGCTGCGGCGAGCGCACGTTGCACGGATCCTTGAACGTGATCCACGGGTGGCCCGTTTCGAACAGCATGCCGAGCATCTTGCGCCAGAGCTGCTGCGCCGGGATCTTCTTGAACAGCTTGATCTCGCCGCGCGCGACCTTCTCTTCGTAAGCCGTGTAAGCCTTCTCGAAATCGGCGCCGAACTTGTCGTGCAGGTCCGGGCAGGTCGACGGCGAGAACAGCGTCCAGTCGGCGCCTTCCATCACGCGCTTCATGAACAGGTCGGGAATCCAGTTCGCCGTGTTCATGTCGTGCGTACGGCGGCGATCGTCGCCGGTGTTCTTGCGCAGCTCGAGGAACTCCTCGATGTCGAGGTGCCACGATTCGAGGTACGCGCACACCGCGCCCTTGCGCTTGCCGCCCTGGTTGACCGCGACGGCCGTGTCGTTGACGACCTTCAGGAACGGGACCACGCCTTGCGACTTGCCGTTCGTGCCCTTGATATGCGAGCCGAGTGCGCGCACGCGGGTCCAGTCGTTGCCGAGACCGCCGGCGAACTTCGACAGCAGCGCGTTTTCCTTCAGCGCTTCATAGATGCCGTCGAGATCGTCCGCGACCGTCGTCAGGTAGCACGACGACAACTGCGAGCGGTGCGTGCCCGAGTTGAACAGCGTCGGCGTCGAGCTCATGAAGTCGAAGCTCGACAGCACGTTGTAGAACTCGATCGCGCGCGTTTCGCGGTCGATCTCGTTCAGCGACAGGCCCATCGCGACGCGCATGAAGAATGCCTGCGGCATTTCGATGCGGCTGCCGTCGACGTGCAGGAAGTAGCGGTCGTACAGCGTCTGCAGGCCGAGGTAGCCGAACTGCAGGTCGCGGTTCGCGTCGAGCGCTTCGCCCAGACGCTTCAGGTCGAACTGAAGCAGCTTGTCGTCGAGCAGGCCGGCGTCGACGCCGCGCTTCAGGAACTGCGGGAAGTATTCCGCGTAGCGGGCCGACATCTCGGCCTGGACCACTTCCTCGCCGAGGATCTCGCGACGGATCGTGTGCAGCAGGATGCGGGCCGTGACCTGGCTGTATGCCGGATCCTTTTCGATCATCGTGCGCGCAGCGAGGATCGCCGAGTCGTAGACCTGGCTCATCGGCACGCCGTCGTACAGGTTCTTCACCGTTTCCGCGACGATCGGGTCAGGGTTAACCGCAGCGCCGAGACCGTCGCATGCCGACACGATCAGCGCGCGCAGTGCGTTCAGGTCGAGCGGGCGCGTGACGCCGTTGTCGACGACGTTGATGCCGGTGCTCGACTCGCCGCCCGCTGCCGCTGCTTCCTCGCCCGCATGCTGGCGCTCGAGGTGACGCTTCTCGCGATACAGCACGTACGCACGCGCGACGTTGTGCTCGCCGCCGCGCATCAGCGCGAGTTCGACCTGGTCCTGGATGTCTTCGATATGGAACGTACCGCCGTTCGGACGGCTGCGCACGAGCGCGCGCACGACGTTGTGCGTGAGCTGCTCGACGAGTTCGCGTACGCGTGCCGATGCCGCGCCCTGCCCGCCATTGACGGCCAGGAAAGCCTTGGTCACCGCAATCGCGATCTTCGAAGGCTCGAACGACACCACGCTGCCGTTGCGGCGGATCACCTTGTAGTCGGCGAACGTGGCCTGCGGCGCGAGCGCCTGCGCGCCCTGTTCGGTCCCGCCGAGCGGACGGCTCGAGGCGCTCTCGTACTGGGACGTCGCGTTGTCGGTGGTTTGCATGTGCAAAGCTCCTGGTGTTGGATGGTGCGGAGAGAACCGCGGATTAAAACGAACGCTGCGCTATCGGATGCGCGAGCGGTAAGAGGCGAGCGATGCGTCGGGGAAGCCGGTTCGGTCGATGCGCGACAACCGATCCGGTCGTGTGCTTCGTCATGTGTACGCTGCCCCGTCGAAGTTCGCTGCGCTTGATTGCGACGCCCGGACCGCCCGGCCTGGCGCGCCGCACTGAGAACCCTGGCCGCCGGCGTTGCCCGCCGGCCGGTGCCGCTCGGGTTTCCCCTGCGACACACACTATATCTAGTACAGAACCGCTCAACTGGCACCAAGTATAGTGGACATTCCGGCGACATCAAAACGGAGAATTTTCGCCGGAGGTATTGACATCAACCCGGCCGCCCGGACGGGCAGACGCGACAAGGCATTGGTCGGAAAAAAAAATTTCGCCCGCTCAAAAACCCTGCGATCAGTGCTGACGGAAAGGAAAGTATTCGGCGGAAAACCCGGCATCGCTCGCGAAGCGTTGCCAATCGAAGTGCGGACCCGGGTCGGTCTTGCGGCCCGGCGCGACGTCGGAATGCCCGGCCACCGCATCGATCGGGTAGCGCGCGGCGAGCGTGCGTGCGAGCACCCCGAGCGTCGCGTACTGCGCCGCGTCGAACGGCACGTCGTCCGCACCTTCGAGTTCGATGCCGATCGAGAAGTCGTTGCAGCGCGGCCGGCCGAAGAACTCGGACGCGCCCGCATGCCATGCACGCTCGTCGCACGACACGAACTGCACGAGTTCGCCGTCGCGGCGGATCAGGAAGTGCGCGGACACGCGCACGTCGCGCAGGTGACGCTGGTAATAGGGGTGCGTATCGCAATCGAGGCGATTCAGGAACAGCGCCTCGATCGCATCGCCGCCGAACTCGCCGGGCGGCAGGCTGATGTTGTGGACGACGACGAGCGTCGGCACCGCGCCCGCGGGCCGCGCCTCGAAATTCGGCGACGGCGCGTGGCGCGCTTCGCGCACCCAGCCGTTCGCGTCGACCGACAGCAGCGCTGCGTCGCTCATCGGGCGTCGTGGCCGCTCGCGTGTGCGCCGTGGCGCTGCGCGTGCTCGGTGCTGCAGAAGTATTCGCCGCCCGCGGCGACGGCGTCGCCCTGCGGCGTATGCACGCCGCACTCGGCGCAACGCACCATCGGTTCGGGCAGCGAGCGCGCGTCGCCGTTCGGGCGTGCCGCCCCGGCGCCAGGACCCGGTGCGCCGTCGTTGCCGCCACCGCGGCCGGCGCGCGCCTGCGCGTGCTCCTGGGCCTGGCGCAGCTTGCGCGTGAGCCACGAACCCGCGAAGAAGAGAAGAATCAGGAGAAGAATCTGTCGCATCGGAAACCTGCGTTCAAACCACGGAGCGGTGCAGCAGCACCTCGAAAACGAACCGGCTGCCGACATACGCGAGCAGCAGCGCGGCAAACGACACGAGCACCCAGCGCGCGGCGCCGCGCCCGCGCCAGCCCGACGTCTTGTGCGCGACCAGCAGGCCGCCGAACATCAGCCACGACAGCACCGCGAACACGGTCTTGTGATCGAGCCGCAGCGCGCGTGCATCGACCTGCTCGCTGAACAGGATCCCCGACGCGAGCGTCAGCGTCAGCAGCACGAAGCCGGCGCCGATCAGACGGAACAGCAGCTTCTCGAGCGTGAGCAGCGGCGGCAGCGTTTCGAGCCAGCTCGCGATCCAGCCGGTCGAGCCGTCGCGCCCGCCGCTCCTCAGCGACTGCAGGCGCCGCTCGACCATCAGCATCAGGACCGCGTGCAGCGCGGCGATCGCGAAAAGGCCGTACGCGATGTTCGCGATCAGGAAGTGCATCTTGAACAGCGGCGCTGCGGCATAAGGCAGCACCCGCACGCCACCGAACACGAGCGGCAGCAGCGACGCGCCGCACGCGAGCGGCAGCACGAGCAGGCGCAGGCTGTCGAGCGGGAAGAAGAAGCTCTCGATCCAGTAGATGCCGGCGCCGAGCCAGAACATCGCGGACAGCGCGAACGCGAAGCCGAAGACCATCGCGTCGTGCGGGAAGATCGTCGTGTGCAGCAGCACGCCGTGCGCGACGAGCGCCGCGAACAGCAGCGCGCGGCCGGCGCCGCTCATTCCCGACGCGGCGGACGCCGGCACCGGCACGGCCGGCACGCTCGCGACGAGCGGCGTCGCACCCTGGCGGTGCGTGCGCCAGCCTGCGACGGCGAGGCCGCCGTACAGGAATGCGGTGAGGGCATACAGTACAATATCCATGTTCGAAGTTTACACTAGGCCCCCTTCCCGCGACGGCTCCCTTTTGTACGGTTCCGTTGCGCCTTCGGGCCCCACTGTCCATCGCTCCCCATGCTCGACAATCTCACTCAACGGATGGCGCGCGTCGTCAAGACGCTGCGCGGCGAGGCCCGGCTTACCGAGGCGAACACCCAGGAGATGCTCCGCGAGGTGCGTCTCGCGCTGCTGGAAGCCGACGTCGCGCTGCCGGTCGTCCGCGAATTCATCGCCAAGGTCAAGGAAAAGGCGCTCGGCGAGGAAGTGATCAGCAGCCTGTCGCCGGGCCAGGCGCTCGTCGGCGTGGTCCAGAAGGAACTGACCGCCGTGATCGGCGGCGACTACGAAGGCAAGGCCGCCGAGCTGAACCTCGCGGTCACGCCGCCCGCCGTGATCCTGATGGCCGGCCTGCAGGGCGCCGGCAAGACCACGACCGCCGGCAAGCTCGCGAAACTCTTGCGCGAGAAGTACAAGAAGAAGGTGCTGACGGTGTCGTGCGACGTGTATCGCCCGGCCGCCATCATGCAGCTGAAAACGGTGAGCGAACAGGTCGGCGCCGATTTCTTCCCGTCGACGCCGGACCAGAAGCCCGTCGACATCGCACTCGCGGCCGTCGACTGGGCGAAGCGCCACTACCATGACGTGCTGATCGTCGACACGGCCGGCCGCCTCGGTATCGACGAGGCGATGATGCAGGAAATCGCCGCGCTGCACGGCACGCTCAAGCCGGCCGAAACGCTGTTCGTCGTCGACGCGATGCTCGGCCAGGACGCGGTCAACACCGCGAAGGCGTTCAACGACACGCTGCCGCTCACCGGCGTCGTGCTGACCAAGCTCGACGGCGATTCGCGCGGCGGTGCCGCGCTGTCGGTGCGCCACATCACGGGCAAGCCGATCAAGTTCGTCGGCGTCGCCGAGAAGCTCGACGGCCTCGAGGTGTTCCACCCGGACCGGATGGCGAACCGGATCCTCGGCATGGGCGACATCCTCGCGCTCGTCGAGGAAGCGCAGCGCGGCGTCGACGTGCAGGCCGCGCAGAAGCTCGCCGACAAGGTCAAGAAAGGCGGCGACTTCGACCTGAACGATTTCCGCGCGCAGATCTCGCAGATGAAGAACATGGGCGGCCTGTCGTCGCTGATGGACAAGCTGCCCGCGCAGTTCCAGCAGGCGGCGGCCGGCGCCGACATGGGCCAGGCCGAGAAGTCGATCCGCCGGATGGAAGGCATCATCAGCTCGATGACGCCCGCCGAGCGCGCCAAACCCGAAATCATCAAGGCGACGCGCAAGCGCCGCATTGCAGCCGGCGCGGGCGTGCCGGTGCAGGAAGTCAACCGGATGCTGAACCAGTACGACCAGATGCGTACGATGATGAAGAAGCTGAAGGGCGGCAACATGCAGAAGATGATGCGCGGCTTGAAGGGCATGATGCCCGGCATGCGCTGATTCCGCCCGTCGGCCGGCGCGCGGGTTTTTGCCGTAGCGCGCGCCAGCCGTTCTGCTTCATTCTTATTTGTATACCGACTGCCCGCCAGAACTCATGAACCGCGAAGAAGCCCTCCACATTTTCGAACACTCCGAAGAGATCGTCTCGGCGGACGCCGTCAACGCGTCGATCGCCCGGATGGCCGAAGCGATCCGCGCCGAGATCGGCGACGCGTTCCCGCTCGTCCTCTCGGTGATGGGCGGCGCCGCGGTGTTTACCGGGATGCTGCTGCCGCATCTCGATTTCCCGCTGGAATTCGACTACATCCACCTGACCCGCTACCGCAACACGACGCAGGGCAGCCCGGAGATGCACTGGCGCGTCGCGCCGCGCGAATCGGTGAAGGACCGCATCGTGCTCGTGCTCGACGACATCCTCGACGAAGGCGAGACGATGGCCGCGATCCGCGACCGCATCCTCGACATGGGCGCGAAGCGCTTCATGTCCGCGGTGCTGTGCGAGAAGACGCTCACGAAGGCGAAACCGCTGCATCCCGACTTCTGCGGCTTCTCGGTGCCCGACCGCTACGTGTTCGGCTGCGGGATGGACGCCAAGGGCTACTGGCGCAACCTGCCGACGATCCGTGCGCTGACCGCGAACGTCTGATCGCCGCCCTGCCCGCTATATAAATGGAAAGCGGCGCTCCGGTTACCCGGAGCGCCGCATTTTTTCGTCGGTACGCACCAACGCGTTACATCTGCAGCTGGTGCACGAACGCCTTGATGCCGGCGAGCAGCATCTCGACCGAGATCGCGACGAGCACGAGACCCATCAGCCGCTCGAACGCGGCGACGGTTCGCTCGCCGAGCCACTGCTGGATCCGTTCGGCCAGCACCAGCGTGATCGCGCAGACGATCATCGTGACCGTCAGCGCGCCGACCCACTCGAACATCTTGCCCGGCGCCTGCGACGTCAGCAGCATCACCGTCGCGAGCGCGGACGGCCCGGCGAGCGCGGGAATCGCGAGCGGCACGATGAACGGTTCACCGCCGGCGCGCGGATCGCTGCCGAGCGCGCCGTCCGGATGCGGGAAGATCATCCGCAGCGCGATCAGGAACAGCACGATCCCGCCGCCGAGCCGCAGCGACAGGTCGGTGAGGTTCATCATCCGCAGGAAGCGGTCGCCGACCACCATGAAGAACAGCAGGATCACGAACGCGATCCCGACTTCACGCAGGATCAGCTTCACGCGCCGCTCGCGCGGCACATCCCGCATCGCCGTGATGAACAGCGGGATGTTGCCGAGCGGATCCGTGATCAGCACGAGGAGCACGGTGGCCGACAGGAAGGTGTATTCCACCGTATCCTCCGGTCGAAGCGCTTAGCGCGCGAGCGCGGCGCGGATCTTCTCCGTCACCGTCGCCGCGGCCGCGTCGGCCGGCAGCAGCGTCGCCTCGGCGTCGCGGCGGCCCTGATACTCGATCTTGCCTTCCTTCAGGCCGCGCTCGCCGATCACCAGGCGATGCGGCACGCCGATCAATTCCCAGTCTGCAAACATCACGCCCGGGCGCTCGCCGCGATCGTCGAGGATCACGTCGATGCCGGCCGCGGCCAGTTCCGCGTACAGCTTGTCGGCGGCCTCGCGGACCATGTCGCTGCGATCGTAGCCCATCGGGCACAGCACGACTTCGAACGGCGCGATCGACTCGGGCCAGATGATGCCGCGCTCGTCGAAGTTCTGTTCGATCGCCGCGCCGAGAATGCGCGTGACGCCGACGCCGTAGCAGCCCATCAGCATCGGCTGCGGCTTGCCCGACTCGTCGAGGAACGTCGCGCCCATCGCTTCCGAGTACTTGGTGCCGAGCTGGAACACGTGGCCGACTTCGATGCCGCGGCAGATGTCGATCTCACCCTTGCCGTCCGGCGACGGATCGCCCTTCTTCACGTTGCGCACGTCGGCGACGTCCGGCTCCGGCAGGTCGCGGCCCCAGTTCACGCCGGCGATGTGATAGTCGACCTCGTTCGCGCCGACGACGAAGTCGCTCATGTTCGCGACCGTGCGATCGGCGATCACCTTCACCGGCTTCTTCGTGCCGACCGGGCCGAGGTAGCCCGGCGGCGTGCCGAACCACTCGACGATTTCCTGCTCGGTCGCGAAGCGGTGGTTCTTCAGCCCCGGCAGCTTCGACACCTTGATCTCGTTCAGGTCGTGGTCGCCGCGCAGCATCACGAGCCAGATGGTCGGCTCGGCGCCTTCGTTGTCGGTGGCGAGCACGATTGACTTGATCGTACGCTCGAGCGGGATCGACAGCAGTTCGGCGACGGCCTCGCACTTCGCCTTGCCGGGCGTCGCGACCTTTTCCATCGCTTCGGCGGGTGCCGCGCGTTCGGCGATCAGCGGCAGCGCTTCGGCCGCTTCGACGTTCGCCGCGAAGTCGGACGTCGGGCAGTAGGCGATCGCGTCCTCGCCGGTATCGGCGATCACGTGGAACTCGTGCGAGAAGTTGCCGCCGATCGAGCCGCTGTCGGCCGCAACCGCGCGGAACTCGAGGCCGAGGCGCGTGAAGATGCGCACGTATGCGTCGTACATCTTGCGATACGACTCGTTCAGGCCGGCCGCGTCCTTGTCGAACGAATACGCGTCCTTCATGATGAACTCGCGGCCGCGCATCACGCCGAAGCGCGGACGGATCTCGTCGCGGAACTTCGTCTGGATCTGGTAGAAGTTCACCGGCATCTGCCGGTAGCTCTTGATCTGGTTGCGCGCGATGTCGGTGATGACTTCCTCGTGCGTCGGCCCGATCACGAAGTCGTTGTCCTTGCGGTCCTTGAAGCGCAGCAGTTCGGGGCCGTACTGCTCCCAGCGGCCCGATTCCTGCCACAGCTCGGCCGGTTGCACGGCCGGCATCAGCAGCTCGATGGCGCCTGCCCGGTTCATTTCCTCGCGCACGATCGCCTCGACCTTGCGAATCGAACGCAGGCCGACCGGCAGGTAGTTGTAGATGCCGCCGGCGACGCGACGGATCATGCCGGCGCGCACCATCAGCTTGTGGCTGACGATCTCTGCGTCGGCCGGTGCTTCTTTGAGGGTGCCGATAAAGAAACGGGAAGCTTTCATGCGGACGGTTCCAAATACGGCGCCCCCAGGCGGGGCGCCCGAAAAAGTTTCAAGGTGAAAAAGCTGCGCGCGACGAACGACGATGGCGCAGATGACTTAGCAGACAAATCAGGGACAATTCAGCCGGTGTACCCCGCGCGGTTTCGCTCCGTCACGGTGCGCAGCGCCCGTTATCTGTTTATAATCAAAGCAATTTTAAAGGATTCGAAGGTGGTTGTATGCTGGATCGTGAAGGCTTTCGCCCGAACGTCGGCATCATCCTCTTGAACGCGCGCAACGAGGTGTTTTGGGGCAAGCGGCTCCGCGAGCATTCCTGGCAGTTTCCTCAAGGTGGGATCAAGTACGGCGAGACCCCCATGCAGGCGATGTACCGGGAGCTGCACGAGGAGACGGGCCTGCACCCGGAACACGTCAAGATAATCGGCCGCACTCGCGACTGGTTGCGTTACGAGGTGCCTGACAAGTTCATCAAGCGCGAAGTACGCGGACATTACCGCGGCCAGAAGCAGATCTGGTTCCTTCTGCGGATGGTCGGACGCGATTGCGACATTTGCTTGCGCGCGACCGACCACCCGGAGTTCGATGCGTGGCGCTGGAACGAGTACTGGGTGCCGCTCGATGCGGTGATCGAGTTCAAGCGGGATGTCTATCAGTTGGCGCTGACGGAACTGTCGCGCTTCCTGCGCCGCCCGGCGCAGCGAGCCGAAAAGCCGCGTGGGCCGCGTCTGTCGCGCTATCCGCGCGTCATCGGCGCGCAGGCCCAGCAGACGCTGACGATTGTCGACACATCGGTGGTCTGTTCCGAGATCGAAGTGGAGGCGAGCACGCTCGACGAGATGCCGCCCCGCGTGATCGTCGGCAAATGACGAGTCGGACTGCATGACCGGGCGCGACCTTGGTGTCGCGCCCTTTTTTTACGAGGAATGCATATTGAAAGCGATTGCTCTCGCGCTCGCATCGATCGTCGCGGCGGCCACGCTGGCCGGTTGCGCGAATTCGAAGACGCCGACCAACAAGGATGACAGCGAGTTCGTGTACCTGCTGGACCGCCAGGGCAACTGGAAGGAAAACCCGGTCGACACGCTGCCGCCGCTGCCGCAAGCGGGCGATCTGCTGCCGTTCAACGTGTCGCAGAACACGCCGCTCAAGTTCTCCGTCGATGCGAAGTCGCTCGCGGTCGGCAGCGACGGCGTCGTGCGCTACGCAGTCGTCATCACGAGCCCGGCCGGCGCGCGCAACGTGAACTACGAAGGCATCCGCTGCGACACCTACGAATGGCGTCAGTATGCAGGCCTGAATTCGGATCACGACGGCTGGGACCGCACGGTCGAGAACGACTGGCGTCGCATCGAGAACGGCGAGCTGAACGCGTACCACTCGGCGCTGTACCAGGACTATTTCTGCGCGAACAAGATGCCGCAGGGCACGACCCAGCAGATCCTCGAGAACATCAAGTTCCATCGCACCGCGATGAGCCAGCTGCGCTGACCGCACAACCGAGGCCGGCTGCCCGGCCTCGTTTCGCTTCGTCACAACAAAAAGCCCGCGCGATGCGGGCTTTTTGCTGTCTCGCGACGCCTGGCCGAACGGTCACACGAGCACGAGGTTGTCGCGGTGAATCAGCTCCGGCTCCAGCATGTAGCCGAGCACCGCCTCGATCTCGCCGCTCGGCTTGCGGTGAATCAGCTTCGTTTCCGCGCTGCTGTAGTTCGTGAGGCCGCGCGCCACTTCACGCCCGTCGGGGCCGACACACGCGATCACCTCGCCGCGTGCGAACGCGCCCTGCACGCCGATCACGCCGATCGGCAGCAGGCTCTTGCCGCCGGCCGTCAGCTTCTCGACCGCGCCCGCATCGATCACGACGTGCCCGCGCACCTGCAGGTGATCGGCCATCCATTGCTTGCGCGCGGCCATCCGCGCGGTGCGCGCGATCAGCTGCGTGCCGATCGCCTCGCCCGCCGCCAGCCGCACCAGCACGTCGGCTTCGCGGCCGCTCGCGATCACGGTGTTCGCGCCGCTGTGCGCCGCGCGCTTCGCCGCGAGGATCTTCGTCAGCATCCCGCCGCGGCCGAGGCTCGAGCCTGCGCCGCCGGCCATCGCCTCGAGCTCCGGCGCGCCCGCGCTGGCTTCCGCGACCAGCGTCGCATTCGGATCCTTGCGCGGATCGGCGGTGAACAAGCCCGTCTGGTCGGTCAGGATGATCAGCGCATCGCCTTCGATCAGGTTCGCGACGAGCGCGCCGAGCGTGTCGTTGTCGCCGAACTTGATTTCGTCGGTGACGACCGTGTCGTTCTCGTTGATGATCGGCACGACGCCGAGCCGCAGCAGCGTCAGCAGCGTCGAGCGCGCATTCAGGTAGCGCTCGCGATCGGCCAGGTCGGCGTGCGTCAGCAGGATCTGCGCGGTGCGGATATCGTGCTCGGTAAAGCGGCTTTCATAAACTTGCGCGAGCCCCATCTGGCCGACCGCGGCGGCGGCCTGCAGCTCGTCGATCTCGCGCGGACGCTTGCTCCAGCCGAGCCGCTGCATCCCTTCCGCAATCGCGCCCGAGCTGACGAGCACCACTTCCTTGCCCTGCGCGCGCAGCGCGGCGATCTGGGCCGCCCAGCGGCCGATTGCAGCATGATCGAGCCCCTTGCCGTCGTTGGTCACGAGGCTGGAGCCCACCTTCACCACCAATCGCTTCGAATCCGCGATGATCGAACGCATCGTGCGCCGTCTCCTGTATCTGATGCCTGCCCGGCCGGGCGCAATTGAATTCAGGCACCGGACGCGATGCCCGGTGCGTGTCGGGCCCGCTCAGGCGTCGTCGCCGGGCGTCGCGCCGCCATCGGCTTGCGGCGCATCGCGGAACCGCACGTCCGCGGCCAGATCTTCCTCTTCCGCCGCACGATGTGCGTCCGAATGCTCGGCGAGGTAATCGTAGATCGCGTAGCAGAGCGCTTCGCAGCCCTGGCCCGTGAGCGCCGAAATCTCGAACACCGGGCCGTCCCAGCCGAAACGGTCGAGGAAATCGGCGACGCGCGCCTCGCGCTCGTCTTCCGGCACCATGTCGAGCTTGTTGAGGACGAGCCAGCGCGGCTTCTCGTACAGCGCCTCGTCGTACTTGCGCAGCTCGCCGACGATCGCGGTCGCTTCAGCGACCGGGTCGACGCTTTCATCGAACGGAGCCAGATCGACGAGATGCAGCAGCACGCCGGTGCGCTGCAGGTGTCGCAGGAACTGGTGGCCGAGGCCCGCGCCTTCGGCGGCGCCCTCGATCAGCCCCGGAATATCGGCGATCACGAAGCTCTTGCTCGGGCCGACCCGCACGACGCCAAGGTTCGGAGCGAGCGTCGTGAACGGATAGTCGGCGATCTTCGGCTTCGCGTTCGACACCGACGAGATGAAGGTCGACTTGCCGGCGTTCGGCATGCCGAGCAGACCGACGTCGGCGAGCACCTTCAGCTCGAGCCGCAGCATGCGCCGTTCGCCGGGCTTGCCGTCGGTTTTCTGGCGCGGCGCGCGGTTCGTGCTCGACTTGAAATGCAGGTTGCCGAGACCGCCTGCGCCGCCCTTCGCGAGCATCACCTGCTGATCGTGCTCGGTCAGGTCGGCGATCAGCTCGCCCGTATCCATGTCGGTCACGACCGTGCCGACCGGCATGCGCAGCGTGACGTCGTCCCCGCCCTTGCCGTAGCAATCCGAGCCGCGACCGTTTTCGCCGTTGCGCGCCAGGTGCTTCTTCGCGTAACGGTAGTCGATCAGCGTGTTGATGTTGCGGTCGGCGATCGCGTAGACGTTGCCGCCCCGGCCGCCGTCGCCGCCGTCCGGCCCGCCGAACGGAACGAATTTCTCGCGGCGCATCGACGCGCTGCCATCGCCTCCGTCGCCGGCGATGACTTCGATTCGTGCTTCGTCAATGAACTTCATTCGTCACTCCGACCAGTATTTCCGCTATTGTGCCGCGCGCCGGCATGCTTGAACAATCTGCCGTTCGGCCGATTGCCCGCCAGTGTCGCGACAGCCGCCGGCGCGCACATGCGCCCGGCGGCCAAATAAAAAAAGGCCCCGCGAAGACTGCGGGGCCTTTCGGCTACGAAGCCCGTGGGTGCCTGAACTTAGGCAGCCGCCGGGACAACGATGACCAGATGCTTCTTGTCCGCGCCCTTGGTCGCGAACTTGACGTGACCGTCGACCAGCGCGAACAGGGTGTGATCCTTGCCCATGCCGACGTTCTCGCCAGCGTGCATGCGCGTACCGCGCTGACGCACGATGATGCCGCCAGCGTTGATCGCCTGGCCGCCGTACACTTTCACGCCGAGACGTTTCGACTCGGAGTCGCGGCCGTTCCGGGAAGAGCCGCCTGCCTTTTTGTGTGCCATCTGATTGCTCCTTTACCGAGGCGCTTACGCGTTGATCGCGTCGATGCGCAGCTCAGTGTAGTTCTGGCGGTGGCCGCCGTGCTTTTGGTAGTGCTTCCGGCGACGCATCTTGAAGATGGTGACCTTGGCATGACGACCGTGCGACACAACGGTGGCCTTGACGGAAGCCCCACTGACCAGCGGCGTACCGAACTTAATCGATTCGCCTTCGCCCACTGCGAGAACCTGGTCGAGCGTGATTTCAGCGTCAATGTCAGCCGGTATCTGTTCTACTTTGAGTTTTTCGCCAACGGCAACCTTGTACTGCTTGCCGCCGGTTTTTATGACCGCGTACATTGAGAACCTCACTCTGGATCCAATTTTTCCGCACACCACGCGCGGAAAACACGTGATTATACATGGGCTTAGCACCCAAGTCAAAGCCGATCCACGATTGCCGCCCGCAAGCCCTGGCCGGACGGCCAAAATCACCGGGCAGACACGTCCGACAGACCGGCATATCGCGGATTCGACTTATAATCCGCGGCATCACCCATTTCGATCATCATGTCGTCGTCCACCGCCTCCCCCACCCTCAGCGCCGCCCACCTGCTCGCCCCGATCGCCAGCGACATGGAGCAGGTGAATCGCGTTATCCGGCAAAGCCTCGCGTCCGACGTGCTGCTGATCAACCAGATCGCCGAGTACATCATCGGCGCGGGCGGCAAGCGGCTGCGTCCGGCCCTGCTGCTGCTCGTCGCCGGCGCGCTCGGCGAGACGTCGCACCAGCGGCACGTGCTGGCCGCCGTCGTCGAGTTCATCCACACGGCCACGCTGCTGCATGACGACGTCGTCGACGAATCCGAACTGCGGCGAGGCCGCCAGACGGCCAACGCGCTGTTCGGCAACGCGGCGAGCGTGCTGGTCGGCGACTACCTCTATTCGCGTTCGTTCGAGATGATGGTCGGCGTCGGCAAGATGCGCGTGATGGAAATCCTGTCGGAAGCGACGACGATCATTTCCGAAGGCGAAGTGCTGCAGCTCCTGAACATGCACGACGCGGACGTCGACGAGACGCGCTACATGCAGGTGATCCGCTACAAGACGGCGAAGCTGTTCGAGGCATCGGCCCGCCTGGGCGCGGTGCTCGCCGGCGCCGATGCGCCGACCGAAGCCGCCGCCGCCGAATACGGCCGCCGGATCGGCACCGCATTCCAGATCATGGACGACTGGCTCGACTACGCGGGCACGGCCGAAGCGATGGGCAAGAATGCCGGCGACGACCTGCGCGAAGGCAAGCCGACACTGCCGCTCATCTATCTGATCGAACGCGGCACGCCCGAGCAATCGGCGCTCGCCCGCGAGGCGATCGAACAAGGCGGCACCGATCGCTTCGACACGATCTTCGACGCGATCACGCGTTCGGGCGCGCTCGACCATACGCTCGAATGCGCGCGCCAGGAAGCACAGGCCGCCGCGGCCGCGATCGCCGCGTTCCCGGATTCGATCTACAAGGAAAGCCTGCTCGCGCTGTGCTCGTACTCGACGTCGCGACAGTCGTAAGCGCGCGGCGACCACGACACGAACCGCTTTTCGAAAAATTTCTTCATCAAGGTATTCCCTTTTCGAAAAAACATCGTTATAGTTACGTTCTTGCTTGTGACGACGCAGCGATCTGAACGAAAGCGGCGAAGTCGGAAGAGCAAAAAATCGGGGTGTAGCTTAGCCTGGTAGAGCGCTACGTTCGGGACGTAGAGGCCGGAGGTTCGAATCCTCTCACCCCGACCAGATTTTGAAAAAACCGTGCACCGTGTGCACGGTTTTTTTTTGCCTTCTTCTGCCTGGTCTCGCGAGCGCGCGTGTCGCGCACGACACATCCCGGCCGCCGGCCTCTGCTATATTCCCTCCATCCCTGTCCTTCACTGCCCTTCTGACGCGTGGACCAAATTCCCTTATGGGCGCAAATCGGCGCCGTCTTCCTGCTTCTCCTCTGCTCCAGCTTCTTTTCCATTTCCGAGACCGCGATGATGGCGCTCAACCGCCATCGGCTGAAGCATCTCGCCGGCCAGGGCGTGCTCGGTGCGAAAACCACGCAGGGTCTCCTCACGCGCACCGACCTGCTGCTCAGCGTGATCCTGATCGGCAACAACCTGTTCAACACGATCATCCCGGTCCTGACGACGTCGCTCGCGCTGCACACGTTCGGCCGTAACAACCTGGCGCTGTCGATCGCGACCGGCATCGTCGCGTTCCTGATCATCGTGTTCGCGGAAATCGCGCCGAAGATCGTCGGCGCGACCTTTCCCGAACGCATCGCGCTGCCCGCCAGTCTCGTGATCGCGCCGCTGATGCGCGTGTTCAAGCCGGTCGTCTGGTTCGTCAATGAACTGGCGAACGGCGTGCTCTGGATGCTGCGCATCAATACGAAGAAGGGCCGCGACCAGCGGATGTCCGCCGACGAGCTGCGCGCGATCGTGCTCGAGTCGAGCAGCTTCATGCCGACCAAGCACCGCAGCATCCTGCTCAACCTGTTCGACCTCGAGAACATCACGGTCGACGACGTGATGGTGCCGCGCCGCCAGATCGAGTCGCTCAACTTCTACGCGCCGCTCGACGACATCCTGCATCAGCTCGAGACCTGCTATCACAACCGCCTTGTCGTCTACGAAGGCGACATCGACAAGGTGCTCGGCGTGCTGCACGTCCGCAAGACGCTCACCGGGCTGCACAACCAGGATTTCGACCGCGAAACGTTGCGCACGCTGCTCGCCGAGCCGTACTACGTGCCGTCGGGCACGCCGGTCGTCCAGCAGCTCCAGTATTTCCAGGAAAGCCGCCAGCGGACCGCGCTCGTCGTCAACGAGTACGGCGAACTCGAGGGGCTCGTCACGCCCGAGGACATCATCGAGGAACTGATCGGCGAATTCACGACGTCGATGCCGCGCGGCGAACGCGCGGGCGGCTGGAACGAGAACGGAGAATGCATCGTCGCCGCCAGCATGCCGCTGCGCGAACTGAACCGCTGGCTGCACCTGCAACTGCCGACCGACGGACCGAAGACGCTCAATGGCCTGATCCTCGAAATCCTCGAGGAAATCCCCGAAGGCGACGTGTGCCTGAAGATCCGCGACGTGATGCTCGAGGTCATGCGCAGCGACGACCAGGCCGTGCGCACCGTCAAGCTCTTCAAGCCGCGCAGCACGCGCGCACGCGGCGCGCGCTAGCCGAACGGCCGACTGTCGGCGCCGCGCACGATACGAGACCATTTGCCGGTCACGATCAACAGGCGGCCGAGCGCCGGCTCACATGCACTTCCCACTTCCCGGGGCGCCGCTGCACACGCAGCGGCCGCCTGTCTCCACCGACGCATCGCCCGCCGAAACACCGCGGTCGCTCGATGCGGCGCAACTCGACGACTCGCCCGCCGTACGGCTGCTGACCGACACGCTGCACGCCGCCCGCGTGCGCGACGCGTCCGACATCCACGTCGAACCGTTCGAAGCAGGCTGGCGCATCCGCCTGCGCATCGATGGCGTCCTGCATGAACACGCGCGGCCGCCCGCTCATCTGCGCGACGCGCTCGTGACGCGGATCAAGGTGCTCGCCCGCATGGACATCGCCGAGCGCCGGCTTCCGCAGGACGGCCGGCTGCGCATCGCGGTCGACGGCGGCACGCGCGGCGACTACCGGGTCAGCTCGCTGCCCACGCTGTTCGGCGAGAAGCTCGTGTTGCGCCGCCTCGAAACGCTGCCGCCCGACCTCACGCTCGCGCGTCTCGGCTTCGACGCGCGGCAGGCCGCGGCGATGGAAGCCGCGATACGCGCGCCGCACGGTCTCGTGCTCGTGACCGGGCCGACCGGCAGCGGCAAGACGCTGTCGCTCTACTGCGCGCTGCAGATGCTCGACCGCGATGCGCACAATGTGTGCACGGTCGAGGATCCGGCCGAGATCCAGCTCGACGGCATCAACCAGGTCGGCGTCGCCGAAAAAGCCGGGCTGACGTTCGCCACTGCGCTGCGCGCGCTGCTGCGTCAGGACCCGGACGTCATCATGGTCGGCGAGATTCGCGATGCGGAGACGGCCGACGTCGCGATCAAGGCCGCACAGACCGGGCACCTCGTGCTGTCCACGCTGCATACGAACGACGCGCCGGCAGCCGTCGCGCGACTGCTCGACATCGGCGTCGCGCCATACAACCTCGCCGCCGCGTTGCGCCTCGTCACCGCGCAACGCCTCGTGCGGCGCCTGTGCCTCACCTGCCGCGTGCGTTCGGACGCGTCGGTGCGCGCGCTGCGCGAAGCAGGCTGCAATCCGGCAGCACTGGAATCCGGGTGGCGCCCGTTCGTCGCGCGCGGCTGTGCCGCCTGTCACGGCATCGGTTATCGAGGCCGCATCGGCCTGCATCAGACGATGCCGGTTTCACCGGAGATGGCGGAACGCATCGTCGCACGCGCAAGCGTCGGTGCGCTCGCGCAATGCGCGGCAGCCGAGGGCGTACGTAGTCTGCGCGACGCGGCACTCGCGCACGTTCGCGACGGTACGACGAGCGTCGCGGAAGCACTGGCCGCGACGCCCGACGCGTGATCGCGATGCCTGCACCGCCGCACGAGACGCGTTTCGCGTGGCGTGGCCGTCGTCGCGACGGCACGCCATGCCGCGGGAACATCATCGCCTTCGATGCCGCCGCCGCACGTGCGGCGCTCGCGCGCGACGGCGTCACGGTGCTGTCGCTCGATGTCCGCGGCACGGCCCGGCCGCCGTCGGCCGGCGCGCGGGAAGTCACGCGCTTCACGCGTCAGCTCGCGAGCCTGCTGCAGGCCGGACTGCCGCTCGCACCGTCGCTCGAGATGCTCGCGCGCACCCGCACGCGCGACGGGCTGCCGCGCATCGCCGCCGGCCTCGCACGCGAGATCGTCGGCGGGCAACGCTTCGCCGCCGCGCTCGCACGCTACCCGTCCCAGTTCGGCACGCTGTATCGCCAGTTGATCGAGGTAGGCGAAGCATCGGGCGCGCTCGGCACCATACTGACCCGCGTCGCGGAGCACCGCGAACGTGCCGACGCGCAATGGCGCAAGCTGCGTGCCGCGCTAGCCTACCCGGTCGCCGTCATCGTGTTCGCGCTCGCGATCTCGGCCGCGCTGATGGTGTGGGTCGTGCCGACGTTCCGGCAGATCTTCGACGGCTTCGGCGCGGCCTTGCCGGCGCCGACCCGAGCCCTGCTCGCCCTCTCGTCCGCGACCTCGGCCTGGGGCGGCACGTTCGTCGCCGGGGCAGCGGTGGCGGGGCTCGCCGCACGTCACGCGCTGCGGCGCTCGCCATCGCTGCGCTACACGGCCGCGCGGCACGTGCTGGATGCGCCGCTCGTCGGCGGCGCGCTCACGCGGTTCGCCACCGCGCGCTGGTGCCGCTCGCTCGCAACGCTGCTCGGTGCGGGCGTCCCGCTCGCCGATGCATTCGCCACGCTCGAACGCACCGCCGGCCATCCGGTGTTCGAGCAGGCCACCGCGCAGATCGCGACGCACGTGCTGCGCGGCGCGCGTCTCGCCGATGCGATGCACGCGGCGGGCTGCTTCCCGGACGACGTCGTGCAGCCGATCGCCGTCGCCGAGGAAACCGGCGCGCTCGACACGATGCTCGCCGATATCGCCGCGCTATGCGAGCGTCAGCTCGACGCGCGCCTCGATGCGCTCGCCGCGCTCGGCGAGCCGCTGATCGTGATCGTCCTGGGTGCGCTCGTCGGCGGCCTCGTGATCGCGATGTATCTGCCCATCCTTCAGCTGGGCAACGTGGTGTAGCATCGCAACCGATTCTGTCGCCTTTCAAGCCCGAACCCGAGCCCCATGACGCCCGCGCCCCTGACCACCGTTTTCGACTCGCCCGACAGCACGTTGCACGCGCTGGCGATGCTGCCGCTCGCGGTGCAGTATGCGTTCGCCGTCGTGCTCGGCCTGTGCGTCGGCAGCTTCGTGAACGTCGTCGTGCACCGGGTCCCGGTGATGATGCAGCGCGCGTGGCAGGCCGAAATCGCGGAAGCAACCGGCAGCGCAAGCTCGCCGCCGGACGACGGCTATCCGCCGCACTACGATCTGTGGCGCCCGCGCAGCGCCTGTCCGCATTGCGGTCACGTGCTGCGTGCGTGGGAAAACATCCCGCTCGTGAGCTACCTGCTGTTGCGCGGGCGCTGCCGTCAGTGCGGCCATGCGATCGGCGTGCGCTATCCGCTCGTCGAGCTCGCCGGTGCGCTGCTCGCCGCCGGTTCGCTCGCCGCGTTCGGCCCCACCGTTGCCGCACTCGCCGCGTTCGGACTGTGCGCCGCGCTGCTGGCGATGAGCGCGATCGATATCCAGACCGGCTACCTGCCCGATTCGATGACGCTGCCTCTGCTGTGGGCCGGGCTCGCACTGAATCTCGGCGGCACGTTCACGTCGCTGCGTTCGGCCGTGGTCGGCGCGATGGCCGGCTACCTGTTCCTGTGGTCGGTCTACTGGTTGTTCAAGTGGCTGCGCGGCATCGAGGGCATCGGCTTCGGCGACCTGAAGTTGCTCGCCGCGCTCGGCGCGTGGATGGGCTGGGCCGCGCTGCCGCAGGTCGTGCTGTTCGCCGCGGTGACGGGGGCGCTCGTCGGGCTCGTCGCGACCTGGCGCGGGCGCATGCGCTTCGAGGAGCCGATTCCGTTCGGCCCGTTCCTCGCGGCAGGCGGCGTCGCCACGCTGTTTTTCGGTACCCCTTTCTATTCGGCGCTCGGCGGCTGACATGACACGCTGCCGGCGTCCGCCATGTTCGCTGCGTCGCGGGGAGGCGCTTCGCTTCCGCGCGGCGGCCCGGCGGAGGCTCACATGTTTGCAATAGGACTGACCGGCGGCATCGGCAGCGGCAAGACGACCGTCGCCGACCTGTTCGCCGCACGCGGTGCATCGCTCGTCGACACCGACCTGATCGCGCACCGCATCACCGCACCGGCCGGTCTCGCGATGCCCGCGATCGAACACGCATTCGGACCGGACTTCGTCGCGGCCGACGGCTCGCTCGATCGCGCGAAGATGCGCGCACTCATTTTCAGCGACGACGACGCACGCCGGCGCCTCGAGGCGATCACGCATCCGCTGATCCGCGCCGAAACCGATCGCGAAGCCCGCGCAGCGCAAGGCCCTTACGTGATCTTCGTCGTGCCGCTGCTCGTGGAGTCAGGTAACTGGAAGGCGCGCAGCGATCGTGTGCTCGTGGTCGACTGTCCGGTCGAAACGCAGATCGCACGTGTGATGCGACGCAATGATTTCACGCGCGAACAGGTCGAAGCGATCATCGCGAGACAGGCAACGCGCGAGGCGCGTCTCGCAGCGGCCGACGACGTGATCGTCAACGACGCGACGACACCCGATGCGCTCGCCGCGCAGGTCGATGCACTGCACCAACGCTATCTCGCATTGGCGGCTGCCGCGCACTGATCGCGGCGTGCGATCGTGATGGTGTACGAAATTGGTGCGTTGCTAGGGTAGACAGTGAGCATTAGAATGTCCTGCATTGTTTCAATCCCTACCCTAGAGGCGAGCGCGCTTGATTCTTTACGAGTATCCGTTCAACGAGCGAATTCGCACGCTGTTGCGCCTCGAAGACCTGTTCGAGCGCTTCGCGTTCTTTTTGGCTCAGGAGGACCCGCGTGAGCATCACGTCGCGCTGACGACGCTGTTCGAAATCGCCGAGGTCACGGGCCGCGCGGACCTGAAATCGGATCTGATGAAAGAGCTCGAACGTCAACGCCAGACGCTCGCCCCCTTTCGCGGCAATCCGGGCATCGAACAGAATGCGCTCGAGTCCGTGCTCGGTGAAATCGAGCAGACGCTCGCCAATCTTGCGCAGATGCAGGGCAAGACCGGGCAGCATCTGGTCGACAACGAGTGGCTCGCCAGCATCCGCAGCCGCGCGGTGATTCCCGGCGGCACGTGCAAGTTCGACCTTCCGTCGTACTACGCGTGGCAGCAATGGCCCGCGGAACAGCGGCGCCAGGACATCGCGAAATGGATCCTGCCGCTGCTGCCGCTGCGCGATGCCGCGGCGATCGTGCTGCGGCTCGCTCGCGAATCGGGCCAGGCGTCGAAGGTGATGGCGATGCAGGGCAGCTACCAGCAGATGCTGTCGGGGCGCACCTATCAGCTGATGCAGGTGCGCGTGCCGCCGGAGCTGCGCGTGATTCCCGAAGCGAGCGCCAACAAATACATGTTGTGGGTACGGTTCACCATGCAGGACGGCGACGTGCGGCCGCGCGCGGTGGACATCGACGTGCCGTTCCATCTGACACTGTGCAATCTGTAACGGCCGTGTGCCGGTTCGACGCTTTCGTATGACTACCGTTGTGAAATGTCCTTCGTGCGGCGCAGAAGTGCGCTGGACGCCTGAAAACAAGTTCCGTCCCTTCTGTTCGGCCCGCTGCAAGCAGCTCGACCTCGGTGCATGGGCCGCGGAAAAGTACCGGATCGGCGGGTCCTCCGACGAGGGTCCGTCGTCGGAGGAAGACGGCACCGACGGCCGCCGAGATAGCTGAGCGGCGCACGGCACCGCTCATGGGCGGATGTGGCCCGCCTTCCAGGCGAGCCGTCACGGCGTCATTGCGACGCCGCTTCCTTCTCGAGCAGTTCCAGCACCGGCAGCGCCGCCGGCAACAGCGGCGCGACCTCGACCGGCAGTTGCTGCCATACGAACGCCTGCCCTTCCTTGCTGTGCGGCTCGCCCGTCCAGCCCGTCACCTTGCAGAAATAAAGCCGCACGTACGCGTGCGGATAATCGTGCTCGAGCGTATGCCAGCGGTGGCTGGCCGTGACTTCGATGCCGAGTTCCTCGTGCAGCTCGCGCGCCAGCGCGTCCTCGACGCTCTCCCCGGCCTCCAGCTTGCCGCCCGGAAACTCCCAATAGCCTTCATACGGCTTGCCCTGCAGCCGCTGCGCGAGCAGGTAGCGACCGTCTGGCTGCACCATCACGCCGACCGCGACTTCCGTCACCTTCCGGCCGTCGGGCGCGCGCACGGCGCTCGTTACGGAATCCGTGCTCATGCCTGCTCCTTGCGACCCGACCAGTCGCGCGCGAACTGCCATGCGACACGCCCCGAACGCGAACCGCGCTCGAGCGCCCAGACGAGCGCATCGCCGCGTGCCGTCTCGATCTCGGCGTCCGCGCAACCGAAATGGCGCAGCCAGTGCGCGACGATGTCGAGGTAGTCGTCCTGCTTGAACGGGTAGAAGCTGACCCACAGGCCGAAGCGCTCCGACAGCGAGATCTTTTCCTCGACGACTTCGCCGGGGTGGATCTCGCCGTCCGGCAGATGCTTGTACGACTCGTTGTCGCTCATGTACTCGGGCAGCAGATGGCGGCGATTCGACGTCGCGTAGATCAGCACGTTGTCGGACTGCGCGGCGATCGAGCCGTCGAGCGCGACCTTCAGCGCCTTGTAGCCCGATTCGCCGTCCTCGAACGACAGGTCGTCGCAGAACACGATGAACCGCTCCGGACGCTGCGAGATCACCTCGACGATGTCGCCGAGATCGTGCAGATCGTCCTTGTCGACTTCGATCAGGCGCAGCCCGTCCTTCGCATAGGCGTTCAGGCACGCCTTGATCAGCGACGACTTGCCGGTGCCGCGGGCACCGGTCAACAGCACGTTGTTCGCCGGCTTGCACTGCACGAACTGTCGCGTGTTCTGCTCGATCAGCCCTTTCTGCCGATCGATGTTGTGCAGGTCGTCGAGCGTGATCGTCGACGCTGCCGGCACCGGTTGCAGATAGCCGCGCCCCTGGCGCTTGCGCCAGCGGAACGCGGTGGCGGCGTTCCAGTCGACGGCCGCCGGCGCCGGGGGCAGCATCCCCTCGAGGCGGCCGAGCAGCGCTTCCGCGCGCGTCAGAAACTGTTCGAGCTTGTCCATGTCGTTCGAGCGCTCCCGATCAGGAGCGGTAGTCCGCGTTGATGCTCACGTAATCGTGCGACAGGTCGCACGTCCAGACCGTTGCCTGCGCGTCGCCGCGGCCGAGCAGCACGCGAATCGTGATTTCGCTCTGCTTCATCACGCGCTGGCCGTCCTCTTCCTGATAAGCCGGGTTGCGGCCACCGGCCTTCGCGACGAGCACGTCGTCGAGATAGAGATCGATCTTGCCGACGTCGAGATCCGTGACGCCCGCGTAGCCGATCGCCGCGAGAATCCGGCCCAGGTTGGGGTCGGATGCATAGAAGGCCGTCTTCACCAGCGGCGAATGCCCGATCGCATACGCGATCTGGCGGCACTCGGCGACGCTCTTGCCGCCCTCGACCTGCACCGTCATGAATTTCGTCGCGCCTTCGCCGTCGCGCACGATCAGCTGCGACAGCTGCTGGGCAACCTGCGTCACTGCATCGCGCAGCGCCGCATAAGCCGGCGAGTCGGTCGACGTGATCGCGGGCAGCGTGCTCTTGCCCGACGCGATCAGGATGAACGAGTCGTTCGTCGACGTGTCGCCGTCGATCGTGATGCAGTTGAACGAGCGGTCGGCCACTTCCTTCACGAGCGTGTCGAGTACCGGCTGCGCGACGTTCGCATCGAACGCGAGGAAGCCGAGCATCGTCGCCATGTTCGGCTTGATCATGCCCGCGCCCTTGCTGATGCCCGTCAGCGTGACCGTATGGCCGTCGATCGTCACCTGGCGCGACGTGGCCTTCGGCAGCGTGTCGGTCGTCATGATCGCCTGCGCGGCGTCGTACCAGTTCGCGGCCTTGCGGTTCGCGAGCGCGGCCGGCAGCCCGGCCTTCAGGCGGTCGATCGGCAGCGGCTCGAGAATCACGCCGGTCGAGAACGGCAGCACCTGTGCGGCGTCGAGGCCCGCGAGACGCGCGAGTTCCGCGCAGGTTTCGCGGGTGTTCGCGAGGCCTGGCTCGCCGGTGCCCGCATTCGCGTTGCCCGTGTTCACGACGAGCGCGCGGATGCCCGCGCCGCCCGCGCGCACCTTCGCGAGATGCTCGCGGCACACGATCACGGGCGCGGCGCAGAAGCGGTTCTCGGTGAATACGCCAGCGACCGTCGCCCCTTCGTCGACGGAGATGACCAGCACGTCCTTGCGATTCGGCTTGCGGATGTTCGCTTCCGCCCAGCCGAGCGTGACGCCGGCGACGGGATGGAGTTGGGCGGGATCGATCGACGGAAAATTGACAGCCATGGGGCACACCTGCCGGATGGAAAATGCCGGCACGCGCCGGCATCGATTGGAAGAACCGGCGGCCGCACGCGCGGGCCGCCGCAACTCACGTCACTGACTCGAAGCTGCGAACGAAGCGGCACGCGGATGCGCGCCGCCGCCGATCATGACAGCTTCCCGTGACATTGCTTGTACTTCTTGCCGCTGCCGCACGGGCACGGGTCGTTGCGGCCGACCTTCGGCATCTCGCCGCCGGGGCCGCTGTGGGTCATCGCACTGCCGACCATGTCGGCCGTCGCCGTGGCCGCGGTGGCGGCCGCGACGTTCGCGACCGGCGCGCCGGATTCCGCGTAGTCGGCGTGCTGAAACTCGACGTTTTCGAGATGACCGCCGCGCTCCTCGATCTGCTCGGCGGCTTCCTCGAGTTGCTCCGGCGACTGGATCTGCACGTTCATCACGATGCGCGTGACTTCCTGCTTGATCGCGTCGAGCATCGCGGCGAACAGCTCGAACGCTTCGCGCTTGTATTCCTGCTTCGGGTTCTTCTGCGCATAGCCGCGCAGGTGGATGCCCTGGCGCAGGTGGTCGAGCGCCGCGAGGTGCTCGCGCCACAGCCGGTCAACCGTCTGCAGCATCACCGAACGCTCGAACGCGCTGAACGATTCGCGGCCGACCAGCGCGACCTTCGCCTCGTACTGCTCGTCGGCGGCGGTCGTCACGGCTTCGAGAATCTCCTCGGCCGTGATCGACGATGACTCGTTCACCATTTCCTGGATCGCGAGGTCGAGCTGCCAGTCGTTGCGCAGCGCTTCCTCGAGCTCGGGCACGTCCCACTGTTCCTCGATGCTGCCTTCCGGCACGAACTGGCGGACGACTTCGGTGATCACGCCGTGACGCATCGCCGAGATCGTCTCGGTGATGTCGTGCGCTTCGAGCAATTCGTTGCGCTGCTGGTAGATCACCTTGCGCTGGTCGTTCGACACGTCGTCGTATTCGAGCAGCTGCTTGCGGATGTCGAAGTTGCGCGCTTCGACCTTGCGCTGCGCCGATTCGATCGAACGCGTGACGATGCCGGCCTCGATCGCCTCGCCTTCCGGCATCTTCAGGCGATCCATGATCGAGCGCACGCGGTCGCCCGCGAAGATGCGCAGCAGCGGATCGTCGAGCGACAGATAGAAGCGCGACGAGCCCGGATCGCCCTGGCGGCCCGCACGGCCGCGCAGCTGGTTGTCGATCCGGCGCGATTCATGGCGCTCGGTGCCGATGATGTGGAGGCCGCCCGCGGCCTTCACCTGCTCGTGCAGCGTTTCCCACTCGTCGTGCAACTGCTTGATGCGGCGCGCCTTTTCGTCGGCCGGGATCGCTTCGTCGGCTTCGATGAATGCGGCCTGCTTCTCGGCGTTGCCGCCGAGCACGATGTCGGTACCGCGACCGGCCATGTTGGTCGCGATCGTGATGCGCTTCGGACGGCCGGCTTCCGCGACGATCGCCGCTTCACGCTCGTGCTGCTTCGCGTTCAGCACCTCGTGCGGCAGCCCGGCCTGCTTCAGCAGGTGCGACAGCAGTTCCGAGTTCTCGATCGAGGTCGTGCCGACCAGCACCGGCTGACCGCGCTCGTAGCACTCGCGAATGTCGCGGATCACCGCGTCGTAGCGCTCCTTGGCCGTCTTGTAGATCTGGTCCTGCTTGTCGATCCGCTTCGGCGGACGGTTGGTCGGGATCACGACCGTCTCGAGGCCGTAGATCTCGTTGAATTCGTACGCTTCGGTGTCCGCCGTGCCCGTCATGCCCGCGAGCTTTGCGTACATCCGGAAGTAGTTCTGGAACGTGATCGAGGCGAGCGTCTGGTTCTCGCTCTGGATCTTCACGTGCTCCTTCGCCTCGACCGCCTGGTGCAGGCCGTCGGACCAGCGGCGGCCCGCCATCAGGCGGCCCGTGAATTCGTCGACGATCACCACTTCGCCGTTCTGCACGACGTAGTGCTGATCCTTGTGGAACAGCGTGTGGGCGCGCAGCGCCGCGTACACGTGGTGCATCAGCGTGATGTTCTGCGGCGCGTACAGGCTCTCGCCCTCGCCGATCAGGCCCCACTCGGCGAGCAGCCGCTCGGCCTTCTCGTGGCCCGACTCCGTCAGGAACACCTGGCGCGACTTCTCGTCGAGCGTGTAGTCGCCCGGCTTCTCGACGCCCGTGCCATCGGCCTTCTCCTCGCCGATCTGGCGCTCGAGCAGCGGCGGCAGCGCGTTCATCCGCACGTACAGCTCGGTGTGGTCTTCCGCCTGGCCCGAGATGATCAGCGGCGTACGCGCCTCGTCGATCAGGATCGAGTCCACTTCGTCGACGACCGCGAAGTTCAGGGCCCGCTGCACGCGCGCGTCGGTCTCGTAGACCATGTTGTCGCGCAGGTAGTCGAAGCCGAACTCGTTGTTCGTGCCGTAGGTGATGTCCGACGCGTAGGCCTGCTGCTTCTGGTCGTGCTCCATGCCGGACAGGTTGATGCCGACCGACAGACCGAGGAAGTTGTAGAGGCGCGCCATCCATTCGGCGTCGCGCTGCGCGAGGTAGTCGTTGACCGTCACCACGTGCACGCCACGGCCGGCCAGCGCATTCAGGTACACGGGCAGCGTCGCGACGAGCGTCTTGCCCTCGCCGGTGCGCATTTCCGCGATCTTGCCGTAGTGGAGCACCATGCCGCCGATCAGCTGCACGTCGAAATGGCGCATCTTCAGCACGCGGCGGCTCGCCTCCCGGCAGACTGCGAACGCCTCGGGCAGCAGCTTGTCGAGCGACTCGCCGCCCGCGATCCGCTGGCGGAACTCATCCGTCTTACCGCGCAACTGGTCGTCCGTCAGCTTCTCGATCTGCGTTTCGAGCGCATTGATCGTCGCGACGGTCTTTTGGTATTGCTTGACGAGCCGCTGGTTGCGGCTGCCAAAAATTTTCTGGAGAAAACCGGTTGTCATCGGATCGGATCCTGCGTCGCAGCACCGGCGCCCGGCGCGTGTTGCGCGCCCCGACGCCCGAGCCTCGGCGGCTTAGCGAATTAGTGGAATCAAACGAGGAATTTTAGCACGCGAGGAAGCATGCGCCGGTGTCCCGGCCCGACCCACGCCGCACGCCGAACCCGTGCAGGCAACCGGGCGCACGGCCCGAAAGCCGCCCGTGCGGGAGCCGGCGCGGGTACAATCGGCGTCGACGTCCGCGCCCGTGCGCGCCCGAAGAATGCCTCGATGAACCGATTTTCCAAGCGTTTCGGCCCGCTCCCCGCATATCGCCCGCAACCCGTGTCCGAAGTGCTCAACCGCACCGACGCGTTCGCGGCGCTGCGCGCCGGCGTCGAACAGGTCGCGTCGCTGCAGCGCGACCTCGCGGCGCTCCTGCCCGACTATCTTGCGAGTCATGTCGAACCGGGCTCCATCAAGGACGGCACCCTGACCCTCTTTGCCGCGCACAATGCGCTCGCGGCCCGCCTGCGGCAGGTCGAGCCGCGCCTGCTCGCCGATCTCCAGAAGCGCGGCTGGCCGGTCTCGGCGCTGCGCGTACGCGTGCGGCCGAAGGACGCGCCGGAACCGCCGCACGTGAAGCAGGCGCGCATGACGACCGTCGGCGCCGCCGCGTTGCGCGAGCTCGCCGATCACCTCGAGCCATCGCCGCTGCAGGCCGCGCTCGCGCGGATGGCCGCACGGCACGGTGCGAAGTCGTCGCGCTGAACGCGCACCGCCACCGCCCGTGCGGGCCGGCCGCCCAATAAAAAAGCGACCCGAGGGTCGCTTTTTATCGCGGCGCGCCGGACGCCGATCAGGCGAAGGCCGTCTGCGCGTCGAACGCGAAGCCCTTCGGCGCAGCCTGCGGATCGTCGAACGTGACGATCTCGTACGCGTCTTCGTGCGCGAGCAGTTCGCGCAGCAGCGCGTTGTTCAGCCCGTGCCCCGACTTGTACGCGGTGTACGACGCCAGCAGCGGATGGCCGACCACGTACAGGTCGCCGATCGCATCGAGCATCTTGTGCTTCACGAACTCGTCGTCGTAACGCAGCCCGTCGTTGTTCAGGATCCGGTACTCGTCGAGCACGATCGCGTTGTCCATGCTGCCGCCGCGCGCGAGACCCAGCTCGCGCATCATTTCGACTTCATGGGCAAAACCGAACGTGCGCGCACGCGCGATCTCGCGCACGTACGACGTATTCGCGAAATCGACCTCGAGTTCCTGGCCGGTCTTGTCGACGGCCGGGTGACGAAAGTCGATCGTGAACTTCAGCTTGAAGCCGAAATACGGATCGAGACGCGCGAACTTGTCGCCGTCGCGGATTTCGACCGGCTTCTTCACCTTGATGAAGCGCTTCGGCGCGTTCTGCTCCTCGATGCCCGCGGACTGGATCAGGAACACGAAGGACGCGGCGCTGCCGTCCATGATCGGGATTTCCTCGGCCGTCACATCGACATAGAGGTTGTCGATGCCGAGGCCGGCGCACGCCGACATCAGGTGCTCGACGGTCGACACGCGCGCTCCATCCTTCTGCAGCACCGACGCGAGCCGCGTGTCGCCGATCGACATCGCGGATGCCGGAATGTCGACAGGCGTGGGCAGGTCGACGCGCGAGAATACGATCCCCGTGCCCGGCGCGGCCGGGCGGAGCGTCAGTTCGACCTTGCGGCCCGAGTGGAGACCGATGCCCACGGTCTTCACGATCGATTTGATGGTGCGCTGCTTCAACATGGTGTTCTTCGTCTTGATTGAGAATATCAATCAGGAGTTATATTCGATAGGTGAGATTATAGCGTAATTCCCTATTCGACGCTGTTTGAAACTGCGTATCAATCTGTTTCGACTGGTTACCCGCGCCGATACGGGACGGGCCGATGCCCGGAACGGAGGCGTTTCCGGTCATCGGCCCGTGTTACAACTGCCCTGAGGCCGGTGAGCAGCGTTGCCGGCAGGCAACGGCGCACCGCACGATCAGGACTTCAACGTCGCGAGCACACTCGCCGCATCGCTCACTTCGAACTTGCCCGGCGCTTCGACGGCCAGCGTCTTGACCACACCGTCGTCGACCACCATCGCGTAGCGCAGGGAACGGATTCCCATGCCACGCGCGGACAAATCCTGCGTCAGCCCCAGCGCATGAGTGAAAGCAGCGCTGCCGTCCGCCATCATGCGCACCTTGCCCGCGGTGTGCAGATCACGTCCCCATGCGCCCATCACGAATGCGTCGTTGACGGACACGCACCAGAGCTCGTCGATGCCCGCCGAGCGCAGTTGCTCGGCGTGCTCGACATAGCCCGGCACATGCTGCGCCGAGCAGGTCGGCGTGAAAGCTCCCGGCAATCCGAAGATCACCACCCGCTTTCCCGCAACCTGGTCGCGCACGCTGAAGGCATTCGGCCCCAGCGTGCAGCCTTCGCGCGCGTCGTCGATGAACTCGAACAGTTGCGCGTCGGGCAGCGCGTCGCCCACTTGAATCATGGCTGGTCCCTCATAGCGATACGGTTTTTCAGCGTGTTGCGGACAGCACGGCCCATCCCGCCTCGCTCGAGCGAAGAGGGCACGTTTCCCGGCCCGGCGTCGCATCCGACGCGGCCTGTCGTGGTCCGTGGCATCCGTCACGCCGGCGTTACCGCGGCAAACTTGCCGCGGCTTCGCCTGTGTGCGTCGTCAGTCAGCCTGCTTGCGCAGGAAAGCCGGGATGTCGTACGTGTCGACACCCTTCTCCTGCAGCGCCTGCACGTGCGATGCCGCGGTTTCGCGCGAGTTGCGCCACACCGCCGGCGTATCGAGCGCGCCGTAGTCGGCCGTGCTGACGTGCTGCGGCTGCGCATAGCCGTGCGAGACGTTGACCGGCTGGTTGTCGGTGCCGGTGCGCAGCAGCGTCATCGGAGCCGATTGCTGCTTCTTCGCCGCACGGCCCAGACCCGTCGCCACGACCGTCACGCGCAGCGCATCGCCCATCGCGTCGTCGTACACCGCACCGAAGATCACCGTGGCATCTTCCGCCGCGTAGCTCTTGATCGTGTTCATCACTTCGCGCGTTTCCGACAGGCGCAGCGAACGGCTCGACGTGATGTTGACCAGCACGCCGCGCGCGCCCGACAGATCGACACCTTCGAGCAGCGGGCTCGCCACGGCCTGTTCCGCCGCGAGGCGTGCGCGATCGACGCCGGCGACCGTCGCCGTGCCCATCATCGCCTTGCCCTGCTCGCCCATCACCGTCTTCACGTCTTCGAAGTCGACGTTCACGAGGCCATCGACATTGATGATTTCGGCAATGCCCGCAACCGCGTTGTTCAACACGTCGTCCGCGCACTGGAAGCACTTGTCCATCTCGGCGTCATCGCCCATCACGTCGAACAGCTTGTCGTTCAGGACGACGATCAGCGAGTCGACGTGATCCTCCAGTTGCTGCGAGCCTGCTTCCGCGACGCGCATGCGCTTGCCGCCTTCGAATTCGAACGGCTTGCTGACGACACCAACCGTCAGGATGCCCATCTCCTTCGCGATCTGCGCGACCACCGGCGCCGCGCCCGTGCCCGTGCCGCCACCCATGCCGGCCGTGATGAACACCATGTGCGCGCCACGCAGTGCGTCGGCGATGCGCTCGCGCGCCTCTTCCGCCGCCGCCTTGCCCATTTCCGGCTTCGCGCCGGCGCCGAGGCCCGTGTTGCCGAGCTGGATCACGGACGGTGCGCGCGCACGCGACAGCGCCTGTGCGTCGGTGTTCATCACGATGAAGTCGACGCCCTGCACGCCACGGTTGATCATGTGCTGAACGGCATTGCCGCCAGCGCCGCCAACGCCGACCACCTTGATGATGGTGCCGTTGGTTTCGGTTTCCAGCATTTCGAATTCCATTGTTGCCTCCGTCAAGAAAATAGAACTACTCGGCCGTTATTCGGCAGGAGATCGGGCAACCCCCTGTCGCGCGCCAGCCGCCGGCACCGGCGCGAATTTCGATTCGGTATGTCAAAAGTTGCTCAGGAACCATTCCTTCATCCGCGAGAAGATCTGCCCCGCGTTGCCGGACTGCACGGCGACCTTGCGACCGCGCATGCGCTGTGCACTGCCTTCGACCAGCAGGCCCATCGCCGTCGAGTAGCGCGGGTTGCGCACCACGTCGGCGAGGCCGCCTGCGTATTCCGGCGCGCCGATGCGCACCGGCTTCAGGAAAATGTCTTCGCCGAGCTCGACCATGCCCGGCATCATCGAAGCCCCGCCGGTAATGACCACGCCGGAGCTCAGCAGTTCTTCGTAACCCGACTCGCGCACGACCTGCTGCACGAGCGAGAACAGTTCCTCGACGCGCGGCTCGATCACGGCGGCAAGCGCCTGGCGCGACAGCGTGCGCGGACCGCGTTCGCCGAGGCCCGGCACTTCGACCATCTCGTCCGGATCGGCGAGCGCCTGCTTCGCGATCCCGTAGCCGACCTTGATGTCTTCCGCGTCCGGCGTCGGCGTGCGCAGCGCCATCGCGATGTCGCTCGTGATCTGGTCGCCGGCGATCGGAATCACCGCGGTGTGGCGGATCGCGCCTTCGGCGAAGATCGCGATGTCGGTCGTGCCGCCGCCGACGTCGACCAGCACCACGCCGAGATCCTTCTCGTCTTCAGTCAGCACGGCCAGCGACGACGCGAGCGGCTGCAGGATCAGGTCGTTCACTTCCAGCCCGCAGCGGCGCACGCACTTGACGATGTTCTGCGCGGCGCTGACCGCACCGGTCACGATGTGCACCTTCACCTCGAGGCGGATCCCGCTCATGCCGATCGGCTCGCGCACGTCTTCCTGGCCGTCGATGATGAATTCCTGCGTGAGGATGTGCAGCACCTGCTGGTCGGTCGGGATGTTGATCGCCTTCGCGGTCTCGATCACGCGCGCGACGTCGGTCTGCGTGACTTCCTTGTCCTTGATCGCGACCATCCCGCTCGAGTTGAAGCTGCGAATGTGGCTGCCGGCGATCCCCGTGAACACGTTGGTGATCTTGCAGTCGGCCATCAGCTCGGCTTCCTCGAGCGCGCGCTGGATCGACTGCACGGTGGCCTCGATGTTGACCACCACGCCCTTCTTCAGACCTTTCGACTCGCTCTGGCCGAGGCCGATCACCTCGTAATGGCCTTCGCCCTTCAGCTCGGCGACGATGGCCACCACCTTCGACGTGCCGATGTCGAGGGAAACCAGCAGATCCTTGTAGTCTTTGCTCATAAAGTGCTCTTGCGTGTGATCTCTCGTTACTTCTTGCGCTTGTCGGTATCGGTCAGGAACCGCATGCCTGCCGCACGAATCGCGAATCCGTTCGGATAACGCAGGTCCGCGTACTCGATGTCGTTGCCCCAACGCTCCGTGACGGCCGGCCACGCGGCGACGAGGCGCTGGCTCCGGTCATGCAGCGACTCGCTGTTGCGTTCCTTGCCCAGCTCGACCTGCATGCCGTTCGACAGCTTCACCGTCCACGCGTAGCGCGCCGACAGCGTCACTTCTTCCGGCGCCGCCTTCAGCGGCGCAAACCAGTTCGCGAAGTCGTGATACCGCGTGACGACTTCCTTCGCACTGCCCTCCGGGCCGTCGAACGCGGGCAATTCCTGATCCAGTTCGCCCTGGTTCGCGGTGAACAGCTCGCCGTCGACGCTCACGAGCTGCGCACTGCCCCAGGTCCCGAGCGGTTTGTACTCCTCGAGCGTGACAGCCAGCGCATTCGGCCACACCCGGCGCACGCTCGCGTGGCGCACCCACGGCATCTGCTCGAACGCGGCCCGCGCCGCGTCGAGATCGACCGTGAAGAAATTGCCCTTCAGCCGGCCGACCACGCCCGCACGCACCGTCGGCGAGTTGATGTGCTCGGTGTCACCATCGATCCGGATTTCGCGCAGCGCGAACGTCGGACGCTGGATCAGCCAGTAGCAGCCGGCCGCCGCCAACACGAGCAGCAACAGCGCGTACAGCGCGCTGGCGGCAAGGTTGAGTTGGCGAACGTTGTTCCACATACGTCGTTCCGTTCCTGCGTCAGTCGTTGAGCGTAAGCGACAGCACCTTCACGACCAGCTCCGAATAGCTGATGCCGATCGAGCGCGCGGCCTTCGGCGGCAGCGAGTGATCGGTCATCCCGGGGGCCGTGTTCACTTCCAGGAAATACGCGTTGCCGGCGGCGTCGAGCATGAAGTCCGCCCGGCCCCAGTCGGTGCAACCGAGCACGTCGAACGCGCGGCGCGCGATACGCTTCAGTTCCGCTTCCTGTTCGGCGGGCAGCCCGCACGGAATCAGGTACTGCGTGTCGTCGGCGACATACTTCGCGTGGTAGTCGTAGAACTCGCCGGCCGGCACGATCTTGATCAGCGGCAGGTCGAGATCGCCGGCGATGCACGCGGTGTATTCGCCGCCGCCTTCGATGCTCTTCTCGACGATCACGATCTTGTCGTGCGTCGCCGCTTCCGACAGTGCGGCGGGCAACGCGTCGGCCGTCTTCACCTTCAGCACCGCGACGCTCGAGCCTTCGCTCGCCGGCTTCACGAACAGCGGCAGGCCGAGCTTCGCGACGATGTCCGTCGCGCGCGCCGCGTAGTCGTCGCCGCGCATCACCGTCTCGAACGGCGGCGTCGGCACGCCCGTCTGCTGCCACACGAGCTTCGTGCGGAACTTGTCGAGGCCGAGCGCCGAGCCGAGCACGCCGCTGCCCGTGTAGCGGATCCCGTAGAAATCGAGTGCGCCCTGGATCTGGCCGTTCTCGCCGTAGCCGCCGTGCAGCGCGTTGAACGCGCGCACGAAGCCTTCGTCCTTCAGCGCCGACAGCGGCCGCTCGGCCGGGTCGAACGGATGCGCGTCGACGCCCGCGTCGCGCAGGCCCTGCAGCACGAGGCGGCCCGAGGTGAGCGACACCTCGCGCTCGGCGGATTCGCCGCCGAACAACACCGCCACCTTGCCGAAACGTTTCGGATCGATCCCGCTCATGTCATGCCTTCTGTTGAGTGTGTTGCACGAGCTTCGCCGGCACGCCGCCGATCGAACCCGCGCCCATCGTGATCACCACGTCGCCGTTCTGCGCGACCTTCGCCAATGCATCCGGCACGTCGTCGACCGTCGCGACGAACACCGGGTCAACCTTCCCCACCGCGCGCAGCGCACGCGACAGCGCGTCGCCGTTGGCCGTCGCGATCGCCGCTTCGCCCGCGGCATAGACTTCCGTCAGCACCAGCGCGTCGACCGTCGACAGCACGTTGACGAAATCGTCGAAGCAGTCGCGCGTGCGCGTGTAGCGGTGCGGCTGGAACGCCAGCACGAGGCGGCGGCCCGGGAACGCGCCGCGCGCGGCCGCGATCGTCGCGGCCATCTCGACCGGGTGGTGGCCGTAATCGTCGATCAGCGTGTACTGGCCGCCGTCCGCGCTCGGCACCTCGCCATAGCGCTGGAAGCGCCGGCCGACGCCGTTGAATTCCGCGAGCGCCAGCTGGATCGCGTCGTCCGCCACGCCGAGATCGGTCGCGATCGCGATCGCCGCGAGCGCGTTCTGCACGTTGTGCAGGCCCGGCAGGTTCAGCACCACCGCGAGCGGCGCACGGCCTTCGCGGATCACCGTGAAGTGCATGCGGCCGTCGCGCGCGTCGATGTCTTCCGCGCGCACCTGCGCGTCCGGCGACAGCCCGTAGCGCACGACCGGCTTCGAGATGAACGGGATGATCTGCCGCACGTTCGGATCGTCGACGCACACCACCGCGCTGCCGTAGAACGGCAGGCGCTGCGTGAACTCGATGAACGCCTGCTTGAGCCGCGCGAAATCGTGGCCGTAAGTGTCCATGTGATCGGCGTCGATGTTCGTGATGACTTCGATCACCGGATACAGGTTCAGGAACGACGCGTCCGACTCGTCGGCCTCGGCGACGATGAAGTCGCCCGTGCCGAGCCGCGCGTTCGCGCCGGCGCTGATCAGCCGGCCGCCGATCACGAAGGTCGGGTCGAGGCCGCCTGCCGCGAGCACGCTCGCGACGAGGCTCGTCGTCGTGGTCTTGCCGTGCGTGCCGGCGATCGCGATGCCCTGCTTCAGGCGCATCAGTTCCGCGAGCATCACCGCGCGCTGCACGATCGGCACGCGCTGGCTACGCGCGGCCAGCACCTCGGGGTTGTCCGAGCGCACGGCCGTCGATACGACGACCGCGTTCGCGCCCTCGATGTTCGCCGCGTCGTGGCCGATCGCGATCCGCGCGCCGAGCGCCTCGAGACGGTCGGTCACCGCGTTGCGCGACAGGTCGGAGCCGCTGACCTCGTAGCCGAGGTTGACGAGCACTTCGGCGATGCCGCTCATGCCCGCGCCGCCGATCCCGACGAAATGAATGTGTTTGACGATGTGTTTCATTGCAGTTTTTCCAGGTTCGCGCCGGCCGCCTTCGCGCAGACACGCGCGACTTCGTCGGTGGCCTCGGGCTTCGCCAGCGAGCGCGAACGCTCCGCCATGTCCGCGAGCGACGCCCGCGACTGGCCGCGCAGCCAGTCGGCGAGCAGTTCCGCCGACAGGTCGCGTTGTTGCACCAGCACCGCCGCGCCCGCATCGGCGAGGAACGCGGCGTTGGTCGTCTGGTGGTCGTCGACCGCGTACGGGAACGGCACGAACAGCGCCGCCACGCCCACCGCCGCGATCTCCGACACCGTCATCGCGCCGGAACGGCAGATCACGAGATCCGCCGCCGCGTACGCGCTCGCCATGTCGTCGATGAACGGCACGAGCCGCACGTCTTCGCCGGCCGCGAAACCGGCCGCTTCGTAATTCGCCTTCAGCGCGTCGATGTGCTTCGCGCCGGCCTGGTGCACGACGCGCGGGCGCTCGTCCGGCGTCAGCAGCGCCAGCGCGCGCGGCACGACTTCGTTCAGCGCGGCCGCACCGAGGCTGCCGCCGACGACCAGCACGTTCAGCGGGCCGCTGCGCGACGCATAGCGTGCTTTGGGCGGTTCCGTGTGCGCAAGTTCCGCACGAATCGGGTTGCCCGTCCATTCCGCGTGCGGCAGCGCGCCGGGAAACGCGACGAGCACGCGTTTGGCCAGTTTCGCGAGCACCTTGTTGGTCAGGCCCGCAATCGAATTCTGTTCGTGCAGCACGAGCGGACGACCCGACAGCGCGGCCATCACGCCCGCCGGGAACGTGATGTAGCCCCCCATCCCGAGCACGACGTCCGGCCGCACGCGGCGCAGCGCGCCGAGGCTCTGCCAGCATGCGCGCAGCAGGTTGAACGGCAGCGTCAGCTTGGTCTTCAGGCCCTTGCCGCGCAGTCCGCCGAAGCGCACGTATTCCATCGGAATGCCGTGCTTCGGCACGAGCGTCGCTTCCATCCCGGCCGGATTGCCGAGCCACACGACGCGCCAGCCCGCCGCTTCCATCCGGTGCGCGACCGCGAGCCCCGGGAACACGTGGCCCCCGGTGCCGCCTGCCATCACCATCAGCGTGCGTCGCGACGCGGTCATACCTTCCCTCCCCGCATCAGGACGCGATTTTCATAATCGACCCGCAGCAGCACCGCGAGCGCGACACAGTTCAGCAGGATGCCCGAACCGCCATAGCTCACGAGCGGCAGCGTCAGGCCCTTGGTCGGCAGCAGGCCGAGGTTCACGCCCATGTTGATGAACGTCTGCGCGCCGAACCAGATACCGATGCCCTTCGCCGTCAGGCCCGCGAACGTGCGATCGAGCGCGAGCGCCTGGCGGCCGATCTCGAACGCGCGGCGCACGATCCAGTAGAACAGCAGGATCACGACCATCACGCCGACGAAGCCGAGTTCCTCGCCGATCACCGCGAGGATGAAGTCGGTATGCGCTTCGGGCAGGTAGTTCAGCTTCTCGACGCTGCCGCCGAGGCCGACGCCGAACCACTCGCCGCGGCCGAACGCGATCAGCGAATGCGTGAGCTGGTACGCCTTGCCCTGCGCATACCGTTCGTCCCACGGATCGAGATACGCGAAGATCCGCTCGCGGCGCCATGGCGACAGCCATACGAGCATCGTGAAGGTGCCGACCGCCGTCGCGACCAGGCCGCCGAACAGCTTGCCGTTCACGCCGCCGAGGAACAGCACGCCCATCGCGATCGCGGCGACCACCATGAACGCGCCCATGTCCGGCTCGAGCAGCAGCAGCGCGCCGACGAGACCGACCGCGAACGCCATCGGCAGAAAGCCTTTCGCGAAGCTCTGCATGTACTCCTGCTTGCGCACCGTGTAGTTCGCCGCGTAGATCGTCACCGCGAGCTTCATGATTTCCGACGGCTGCATGTTCGTGATGCCGAGCGGAATCCAGCGGCGCGCGCCGTTCACGCCCTTGCCGACGTGCGGGATCAGCACGATCACAAGGCCGACCAGCGCGATCAGGAAGAGATGCGGCGCGTATTTGTCCCAAGTCGACACCGGCACGCGGAACGCGATCACCGCCGCGATGAACGCAACGACGAGCGACACGCAGTGGCGCATCAGGAACGCGTAATCGTGATACGACGCGTATTTCGGCGAATCGGGCATCGCGATCGACGCCGAATACACCATCACGACGCCGAGCCCGAGCAGCGCGATCGCGACCCACAGCAGCGAGTAGTCGAAGTCGAGCATCCGCGAGCGGCTCGGCCGCACGCCGTTGACGACGCTCGCGAGGCCGCCGGTCGCAGCGCGCGTGGCGGACGCGACGCGGCCGCCGGCGGCATTGCCGCCGGTGTCGCGCCGGTCGTTGAAACGGGAGACGAGGCGATCGGACCAGCTCATGGCGTCGCTCCTTTGTCGATGGCGACTTCATCCACCGCCGCGCGGAACACCTCCGCGCGATGGGCGTAGTTCCTGAACATGTCGAGGCTCGCGCACGCGGGCGACAGCAGCACCGCATCGCCCGGCTCGGCGAGCTCGGCGGCGGCACGCACCGCGCCTTCGAGCGTCGCGTGGTCCGCGAGCGGCACGCCGGTTTCGGCGAGCGTGTCGCGAATCGCCGGCGCGTCGCGGCCGATCAGCATCACCGCACGACACCAGCGCGCGACCGGCGCGACCAGCGGCGCGAAATCCTGCCCCTTGCCGTCGCCGCCGGCGATCAGCACGATCTTCTGCGCGAGCCCGTCGAGCGCGGCCACCGTCGCGCCGACGTTCGTTCCCTTGCTGTCATCGACGTAGTCCACGTCGTCGATCGTCGCGATCACTTCGACGCGATGCGCCTCGCCGCGGTATTCGCGCAGCGCGTGCAGCAGCGGCGCTGCGGCCAAGTCGATCGCACGCGCGAGCGCGAACGCGGCCAGCGCGTTCGCCGCGTTGTGCAGCCCGCGGATGCGCAGCGCGTCGACCGGCATCAGGCGCTTCTGCGCGATGTCGGGCGTATGCGCGCCGTCGCGCTTGCGCCGGCGGGTCGTCGTCGTTTCGTCCGGCGCGTCGCGGTCGACCGCTTCGACCAGCCACGCGATACCGTTATCGCGCGACAGCCCGTAGTCGCCGTCCTGCACCGGTTCGTTCAGCCCGAACGTGACCGTGCGCGCCGCATCGGCCGCGCCGGCGGCCGGCGCGAACTTCATCACGGCCGCATCGTCGCGGTTGAGCACGCGCGTGGTCGTCGCGCCGAAGATCCGGCCCTTCGCGGCCGCATACGCGTCGAAGCTGCCGTGCCAGTCGAGGTGATCCTGCGTGATGTTGAGAATCGCGGCCGCGTCGGGTGCGAACGTGCGCGCCGTCTCGAGCTGGAAGCTCGACAGTTCGAGCACCCAGACGTCGGGCAGCGCCGTCTCGTCGATCGCGCCCGCGAGCCGGTCGAGCATCGCCGGGCTGATGTTGCCGGCGACGGCGACCTTCTTGCCCGAACGCCGGCACAGCAGGCCCGTCAGGCTCGTCGTCGTGGTCTTGCCGTTGGTGCCGGTGATCGCGAGCACCTTCGGCTGGTAGCCGCTCGTGCCGAGCGCGCGCAGCGCCTGCGCGAAGAATTCCAGTTCGCCCCAGACCGCGATCGCGCGCTCGTTCGCGGCCGCGATCAGCGCCGCCAGCGCAGGTTCGAGCGGCGACAGGCCGGGGCTCAGCCCGACGATCTCGACGCCGCCGTCGAGCAGCGCGGGCGTGAACGGCCCGCCGACGAACTCCGCATCGATGCCTTCGGCCTGCAGCGCGGCAAGGTTCGGCGGCGCCTCGCGGGTATCGGCAATACGCAGCCGGCACCCGTGCCTCGCGCACCACCGCGCGATCGCGAGGCCCGATTCACCGAGCCCCAGTACGAGCACCATCGGCCGCTGCCGATCTCCAAACATCTCGCCAGACATCCTTGTTACCTTTCCTTTACCGCAGCTTGAGGGTGGACAGACCGAACAGGCACAGCATCAGCGTGATGATCCAGAAACGCACCACCACCTGCGTTTCCTTCCAGCCGGACAATTCGAAATGGTGATGCAGCGGCGCCATCTTCAGCAGGCGCCGCCCTTCGCCGTAACGCTTCTTCGTGTACTTGAACCACGACACCTGCAGCATCACCGACAGCGTTTCCGCGACGAAGATGCCGCCCATGATGAACAGCACGATTTCCTGGCGCACGATCACCGCGACCGTGCCGAGCGCGCCACCGAGCGCCAGCGCGCCGACGTCGCCCATGAACACCTGCGCGGGGTGCGTGTTGTACCAGAGGAACGCGAGCCCTGCCCCGCCCATCGCGGAACAGAAGATCAGCAGTTCGCCGGCGCCCGGGATGTGCGGGAACAGCAGGTATTTCGAATAGACCGAGCTGCCCATCACGTACGCGAACACGCCGAGCGACCCGCCGACCAGCACGACCGGCATGATCACGAGCCCGTCGAGGCCGTCGGTCAGGTTCACCGCGTTGCTCGCGCCGACGATCACGAAATACGTCAGCACGATGAAGCCCCAGACGCCCAGCGGATAGCTGATCGACTTCAGGAACGGCAGCATCAGGTCGGCCCGCGCCGGCAGCCCCATCGACAGGCCGCTCCTCACCCACGCCATGAACAGGTCGAACACGCGCACGTTGTTCGCCTCGGACACGCTGAATGCGAGGTAGACCGCCGCGAACAGCCCGATCACCGACTGCCAGAAATACTTTTCGCGCGACGACATCCCGCGCGGGTCCTTGTAGACGACCTTGCGGTAATCGTCGACCCAGCCAATCACGCCGAAGCCGAACGTGACGAGCATCACGATCCAGATGAAACGGTTCGTCAGGTCGCCCCACAGCAGCGTCGCGACCGCGATGCCGATCAGGATCAGCACGCCGCCCATCGTCGGCGTGCCGGACTTGACGAGATGGCTTTGCGGGCCGTCCTTGCGCACGGCCTGCCCGACCTTCATTTGCGTCAGCTTGCGGATCACCCACGGTCCGCACACGAGCCCGATACCGAGCGCGGTGATGGTAGCCATCACCGCACGGAACGTCAGGTACGTGAACAAGCGCAAAAAGCTTGCGTCTCCCTGCAGCCATTGCGCCAGCGCCAGCAGCATGCTTCCTTCCTTCTACTCAGTGTGCAGCGGGCACCGTGCCCGCCGCGGGTTGGTTCGTCAGCGCGTCGACCACGCGCTCCATCTTCATGTACCGCGAGCCCTTCACGAGCACCGTCGCCCGCGCGCCATAGCCCGCCGCGAGCAGCGCCGTCACCAGCGCGCCGACGTCGCCGAAGTGGCGGGCCGTCTCGCCGTACGCCGTGCACGCATCGCGCGACGCGTCGCCGAGCGTGAACAGCGCATCGATGCCGCGCTCGCGCGCATACGCACCGACCTCCCGGTGAAATGCCGGGCCTTCGTCGCCGACTTCACCCATGTCGCCGATCACCAGCACGCGCGGCGCCGGATGGGCAGCAAGCACGTCGATCGCCGCACGCATCGAATCGGGGTTCGCGTTGTACGTATCGTCGACGACCGTCGCGCCCGCGAGGCTGCCGGCGATCGCCTGCTTCACCTGGAGCCGGCCCTTGACCGGTTCGAACGACTCGAGGCCCTGCTTGATCGCCGACAGTTCGACACCCGCGCCCAGCGCCGCGGCCGTCGCGGCCAGCGCGTTGCGCGCGTTGTGCTCGCCGAGCGCACGCAACCGCACCGTGACGGCGCCCGCCGGCGTGTCGATCGCGAGTTCGCCGCCGTGAAGGCGACCGACGACCTGCGCATCGTTCTGCCGTTCGGCGTCGTGCAGTGCGAAATCGAGGATCCGGTTGCCGGTCGCCGCGACGCGCCAGATGCCCGCGTACGCATCGTCGGCCGGGAACACCGCGACGCCGTCCGGCGGCAGCGCGTGGATCACGGCCGCGTGTTCGAGCGCGACGGCTTCGACCGTCGCCATGAATTCCTGGTGTTCGCGCTGCGCATTGTTGACGAGCGCGACCGTGGGCGCGGTGAGGCGCGCCAGAACTTCGGTCTCGCCCGGGTGGTTCATGCCGATCTCGATCACTGCGAGGCGATGCGCGGTCGACAGGCGCAGCAACGTCAGCGGCAGCCCGACGTCGTTGTTCAGGTTGCCGGCCGTCGCGAGCCGCGCGTCGGCACCGACCGCCGCGGCGAAGATCGACGCGATCATTTCCTTGACGGTCGTCTTGCCGTTGCTGCCCGTCACCGCGACGAGCGGCAGCGCGAATCGTTTGCGCCAGCCGTGCGCGAGCGCGCCGAGCGCGGCACGCGTTTCGCCGCCTTCGATCGCCGGCATCGCGAGACCCGCCGGCACGTGTGCGACGAGCGCCGCCGACGCGCCGCACGCGGCCACGTCGCCGAGGAAGTCGTGCGCGTCGAAGCGCTCGCCCTTCAGCGCGACGAACAGGTCGCCAGGGCCGACCGTGCGGCTGTCCGTCGACACGCGCTCGAACGTGGTGTCCGGATCGCCGTGGACGGTGGCGCCGGGAATCAGGCGGGCGGCTTCGCCCAGACTGAGCATCGTCATTCGCCGCCTCCCTTGCCATGCGTCGCGCGTGCCGCGAGTGCGAGCCGCGCGTGATCCTGATCGGAGAACGTGCGCTTCTTGCCCATGATTTCCTGCGTTGCCTCGTGCCCCTTGCCGGCCAGCACGACGACATCCTCGCGGGCGGCGCCGCGCACGGCCTGCAGGATCGCGCTCGCGCGATCCTCGATGCGGCGTGCGCGATCGGGCGTGGTCATGCCCGAGATGACCTGATCGATGATGCGCTGCGGATCCTCGCTGCGCGGGTTGTCGCTCGTGACGACGACTTCGTCGGCGAGCCGCTCGGCGATCGCGCCCATCAACGGACGCTTGGTCGCATCGCGATCGCCGCCGCAGCCGAACATGCAGACGAGCCGGCCGCCGCGCGCCGCCGCGATCGGGCGCAACGCGTCGAGCGTCTTCTCTAGCGCGTCGGGCGTATGTGCATAGTCGATCACGACCAGCGGTTCATCGTTCGCCAGCCGGCCGCCAAGGCGCTGCATGCGGCCGTTGACGGACTCGAGCCGCGCAATCTCCGCGACCGCCGCGTCGAATGGCAGGTCGGCCGCGAGCAGCGAGCCGAGCACCGCGAGCAGGTTGCTGACGTTGAACGTGCCGAGCGTGCCGACCTCGATGTCCGCGTCGCCCCACGACGAGCGCAGGCGGAATGCCGTGCCCGTGGCGGTCGCGCGCACGTCGAGCGCGACCAGCTCGCGATCGGCGTCGGCCGCGTGCGCGTCGCCGATCCCGTAGGCAATCGTGCGCACGCGGCCGGCCAGCTTCTCGAGCAGGCGGCGGCCGGCTGCGTCGTCGCGATTGACGACCGCCGCGCGCAGGCCGCGCCATGCGAACAGCTTCGACTTCGAGGCTTCATACGCGTCGAACGTGCCGTGATAGTCGAGGTGATCCTGCGTGAGATTCGTGAAGACGGCGATGTCGAATGCAGTGCCGTTCACGCGGCCCTGGTGCAGCGCGTGCGACGACACTTCCATCGCGACGGCCTTTGCGCCCGCGTCGTGCAGTTGCGCGAGGCTGCGCTGCAGCTGCGGCGCGTCCGGCGTCGTGAAGCCGGTCGGCACCAGCTGCCCCGGCATGCCGCTGCCGAGCGTGCCGATCAGCGCGCACGGCTGGTGCAGCGCCGTCAGCGCGGCCGCGATCCAGTGCGTGCACGACGTCTTGCCGTTGGTGCCGGTCACGCCGATGGCGAGCAGGCTGTCGCTCGGGTCGCCGTACCAGCCGCTGGCGATCTCGCCGGCCAGCTGGTCGAGCGCCGGCACCGCGAGTGCGACGGGTGCGGCCGGCTCGGCCGCGAGGCCTTCCGGCTGATACAGCACGGCGGCCGCACCGCGGGAAACGGCCTCGGCAATGAAGGCGCGATTGTCTGCCCCGTCGACCGCATAGCCGAGAAACACGTCGCCTGCCTGCAGGCTGCGCGTGTCGGCATGCAGTTGCGCCGCGGGGGCCACATGCTGGCGCAGCCACGCAAGCGCGGCCGCGATCTGCTGATGCGCCGGATGGGAACTGCGAGCGGCGCTCATCGAACAACTCCTGGTGAATTACGTGTCGTGCTGGATACGATCATATGCTTCGCACCGCCGCCGGCGGCGAGCTTTTGCGGGCCCGTCCTGGCGGGCGTGCCCGGCGTGTCGTCGGACACGACCAGCTGCTTGATCGGCATGTTCGGCGGCACGTTCAGCGCACGCATCGTATCGCCCGCGATCGCCGAGAATACGGGGCCCGACACCTGGCCGCCGAAGTGGCTGCCGGCGGTCGGCTCGTCGACCGACACCGCGATCACGACGCGTGGATTCGGCATCGGCGCCATCCCGACGAACGACGCGCGGTACTTGCGCGTGTAGCCGTGACCTTCATGCTTGTACGCGGTACCGCTCTTGCCGCCGACCCGATAACCCGGCACGGCCGCATCCGGCGACGTGCCGCCCGGCGCGACCACCGTCTCGAGCATCGCGCGCACTTCGCGCGCGGTGGTCGGGTTGAACACCTGCGTGCCCACGATCGGCTGATTGGGGTCGGTCTTGAAAATGGTCACGGGCATCAGCTCGCCGTCGTGCGCGATCGCCGTGTAGGCGCGCGCGAGCTGGAACAGCGACACCGACAGGCCGTAGCCGTACGACATCGTCGCCTGCTCGATGCGCCGCCAGTTCTTCCACGGACGCAGGCGGCCGGCCACCGCGCCCGGGAACCCGACCTTCGGCGCCTGACCGAGGCCGATGCTCGTATACATATTCCACATTTCCTCGGGCCGCATCGTCATCGCGATCTTCGTCGCGCCGATGTTGCTCGACTTCTGGATCACGCCGCCGACCGTCAGCGTGCCGAAACCCGCGTCGTCGGTGATCGGCGCGCCGTCGAGCACGAAATGCCCATTGCCCGTTTCGACGAGCGTGTTCGGCGTCACGCGGTGCAGGTCGAGCGCGAGCGACACCGTAAACGGCTTCATGATCGAGCCTGGCTCGAACACGTCGGTCATGATCCGGTTGCGCAACTGCTCGCCCGTCATGCGCGAACGGTCGTTCGGGTTGTACGTCGGATAGTTGACGAGCGCGAGCACCTCGCCGGTACGCACGTCGACCACCATCGCTGCGCCGGCCTTCGCCTTGAACTTCTCGACGGCGGCCTTCAGGTTCGCATACGCGATGTACTGGATCTTGCTGTCGATCGACAGGTCGACGTCCGTCCCGTTGTGCGGCGGAATCTGCTCGGCGACGTCCTCGACGATGTGCCCCATCCGGTCCTTGATCACGCGGCGCACGCCGGACGTGCCGGACAGCATCTTCTGGTCGCCGAGCTCGACGCCTTCCTGCCCTTCGTCCTCGACGTTCGTGAAGCCGATCAGGTGAGCGGTGATCTCGCCCTCCGGATAGAAGCGCTTGTATTCGTTGCGCTGATAGACGCCGGGGATGTCGAGCGCGGCGACCTTGTCCGCGATGTCGATCGGCACCTGGCGCTTCACGTAGACGAAACCCTTGTCTTCCGACAGCTTCACGCGCAGTTCCTTCGGCGTCATGCCGAGGAGCTTGCCGAGCTGATTGACCTTGTCCGCGCCGAGATCGTCCGGCACCGCATCCGGAATCGCCCAGATCGCGCGCACGGGCAGGCTCGTCGCGAGCACGAGCCCGTTACGGTCGAGGATCTTGCCGCGCGTGGCCGGCAGCTCGATCGTGCGCTGGTAGCGGCTTTCGCCCTGCTTCTGATAGAACGCGTTGCCGGGCCCCTGGATCCAGAACGCCCGCGCGGCCAGTGCGACGAACGCCATGAACAGCAGGAACACGACGAATTTCGAGCGCCACATCGGCAGGTGCACGCCGAGCACGGGGCTCGACGAGAATTTCACGTCCTGGCGCTTTTGTGCCGGCTTCATCGCGCGCCTCCCCCGCCCTTGGCGGCCGTCTCGGCCGAAGCCGGAATCGGTGCGTCGATCGCCTTCACGGCGCCCGGCGGCAGCGTCAGGTATTGGGTGCGCCCCGTCGTGATCGCCTGCATCTTCAGCGAATCGTTCGCGAGTTGCTCGATACGCGACGTCTTCGACAGCGCGCTCTGCTGATATTGAAGCTGCGCGTAGTCCTGCTGGAGCTGACGCTCCTGCGACTGCGCGCGCTGCAGCTGGATGAAGATCTGGCGCTGCTGGTTCGTCGAGTTGACGACCGACAGCGCGCAGCCCATCACGATGATCAGCAGGAAGATATTGAAGCGGCTCATGGCGTGACGCGCTCCGCGATGCGCATCACGGCCGACCGGGCGCGCGGATTCGCGGCAACTTCCGCTTCGCTCGGAAACTGGCGGCTGATGATCTTGAGCGGCGGGCTCGGGAGGTCGACGGCGCGGATCGGCAGGCGACGATCGACCGCAGGCGCGCTCGCGTGCGCCTGCATGAATCGCTTGACGATCCGGTCCTCGAGTGAATGAAAGCTGATGACCACCAGCCGCCCCCCTTGCTCCAGTAACGACAATGCCGCGTCTAGTACGACTTGCAGGTCCGCAAGCTCTTGATTGACGTGAATCCGTATAGCCTGAAACGTGCGGGTTGCCGGATCCTTGCCCTTCTCACGGGTTTTGACGACGTTACCCACGATTTGGGCAAGCTCGCCCGTGGTGTCGAGAGGCCCAAGACGGTCGGACTCTGCCCGGCGAGCAACAAGCGCCTTTGCAATCTGAAAAGCAAACCGTTCTTCCCCATAATCCCGTATCACCTCCGTCAATTCCTGCACCGAAGCCCGCGCGAGCCACTCGGCCGCCGACTCGCCGCGCGTCGGATCCATTCGCATGTCCAGCGGGCCATCCGCGCGAAAGCTGAAGCCGCGCGCCGGATCGTCCACCTGCGGCGAGGACACGCCCAGGTCCAGCAACACACCCGACACCTTCTCGACGCCGCGCGCCGCAAGCGCGTCGCGCATCGATGCAAAGCTGTCATGCACGATCGAGAAGCGCGCATCCTCGATGCGCTGCGCCGTCTCGATCGCCCTCGGATCCTTGTCGAACGCGATCAGCCGGCCGGCCGCCGCCAGCCGCGCGAGCACCGCGCGGCTGTGACCGCCGCGCCCGAACGTACCGTCGACATAAATGCCGTCCGGCCGCGTCACGAGCGAATCGACCGCTTCGTCCAGAAGCACGGTCCGATGCTGCAATTCGTTTCCCATCGCGGGCGTCTCCGTCACCGCAATCAGAACGTGAAATTCTTCAGCGCGTCGGGCATGCCCTGCGCCATCGCTGCCTGCTCCTTCGCGATGTAGGTCTGCGAATCCCACAGCTCGAAGTGACTACCCATTCCCAACAACATGACTTCCTTTTCCAGTCCGGCCGCCATCCGCAGCTCGGGCGATACGAGAATCCGGCCCGCGCTGTCGAGATCGACATCCATTGCATTGCCGAGAAAGATCCGCCGCCACCAATGTGCATCCATCGGCAGCGCGGCGATCTTGGCGCGGAATACCTCCCATTCGGGGCGCGGAAACAGCAACAGGCAGCCGTCCGGGTGCTTGGTCACAGTCACCCGTCCTTCTGCCTGTCCTTGCAGCGCTTCGCGATAGCGAGCCGGCACCGACATCCGCCCTTTCGCATCGAGCGTCAGCGCCGACGCCCCTTGGAACACTTTCCGCTCTCCCGTTCAGGGCACCGAAGCACCCGCTCAACGCTCAAGAATTTAGCCCGAATAGCCCGCCAAATCACACAAAAATACACTTTCTCACACTGTCTCCCACTTTAGAGGAAGGGTTTAGCACGGTCAAGGGAGCGGCCCGGTTTTTTGACGAATTTTGTTAGTTAGAACAAGGACTTACGCGCACATGCTCATGCGGCCCCTCATACCAAAAACCGTTATAAATGAATGAGCTAGTGCAACTTGTGAAGGTGATACGTGAGAAAGGCGGGCCAGACTGGCGTGCGGACGGGGCTTTCGGGGGCGGGAAAACGCGGAAAAAACGGGCGGTATCGATGGGTGACGGAGGTGGGCGGCGTCATGCGCCGCCCACCTCCGAATGTCACAGATAGTATGCAGTGCGCGTCATGACTTTCGACGCGGCGCGCATCAGCATCCGTGCGGGCAGCGGCAGTTCGATCCCGCCGGCATCGGTCGCGGCCTTGCCGTGCTTCACCTCGTCGAGCCGCATCTGCTCGACGATCGCGCGCGACGCCGTGTCGGTCGCCGGCAGCTCGGACAGGTGCCCGTCGAGGTGGCTCTCGACCTGACGCTCCGTCTCCGCCATGAAGCCGAGGCTGACCTTGTCGCCCAGCGTGCCGGCGACGACACCGATCGCGAGCGCGCCGGCGTACCACAGCGGGTTGAGCAGGCTCGGACGCGAATCGAGTTCCTTCAGCCGGTGCGCGGTCCACGCGAGATGATCCTCCTCCTCGCGCGCGGCTTCCTCGAACATCGCCTTCGACGACGACGAGCGCGCGGTCAGCTTCTGCGCCTGATAAAGCGCCTGCGCACAGACCTCGCCGACGTGGTTCACGCGCATCAGCCCTGCGGCATGCGTGCGCTCCGCGGGGGTCAGTTCGCCGGCCGGCGGCTCCGCCGGCGCGGGCACCGGGCGGCTCATCCGGCTAATGCCGGTCAGCGATCGCAGGCCGCGATCGAATTCGCTGATCAGTTCGTCCAACACCATCCTGTTCTCCTGGCTGCGTGCGCTGCCGCGGGCGGCAACGGCACGTGCTCCGCTACGTAACCGACTTGATTATTCAGCGGAAATTGCGGTTAACCCGTGATTTTAACCATTGTTGCATAAAGGAAACATGGGAACCTTGAGCCACGGCATTTCGCTTTGTCGGAAAAATCGGCTTTGCTACATTACGTGCGACTTCTTGCGAAGTTGATGGGGCCCGTCAACACACCATAACTATCCGCCCCGCCAAAAAAATTCAGTGATTCTTGGAGATCCGTTAATGAAAAAGTCGCTTCTCGCGCTCGTCGCGCTGGGCGCGTTTGCTGGCGCTGCACATGCGCAAAGCAGCGTGACGCTTTACGGCATCATCGATGAAGGCTTCATCTTCAACAACAACGCCAAGGGCGGCCACCTGTACGGCCTGGCAAGCGGCGTGATGCAAGGCAGCCGCTTCGGCCTGCGCGGCACCGAAGATCTGGGCAGCGGCCTCAAGGCAATCTTCGTGCTCGAGAACGGTTTTGACGTCAACTCCGGCAAGCTCGGCCAGGGCGGCCTGATGTTCGGCCGCCAGGCTTACGTCGGCCTGTCGAGCCAGTACGGTACGGTCACGCTGGGTCGCCAGTACGACTCCGTCGTCGACTTCGTCGGCCCGCTCGAGGCAGGCGACCAGTGGGGCGGCTACATCGCCGCTCACCCGGGCGACCTCGACAACTTCAACAACGCTTACCGTGTGAACAACGCGGTCAAGTACACGAGCCCGACCTACGGCGGCTTCTCGTTCGGCGGCCTGTACAGCTTCGGCGGTCAAGCCGGCCAGTTCTCGAAGAACCAGGTCTGGTCGCTCGGCGCCGGTTACAACAACGGCCCGCTGGTGTTGGGTGTCGGCTACTTGAACGCACGTACGCCGGCGAACTTCGGCGGCATGTTCAATACGGGCGCGTCGGCTGCGGCGACGGCCGTGTCGTCGCCGGTCTACGGCGCGTATGCGAACAGCGCGAACACGTACCAGGTCATCGGTGCGGGCGGCGCATACACGTTCGGCGCAGCGACGATCGGCGCGACGTACTCGAACACGAAGTTCAAGGGCTTCTCGGTCGGTCCGTTCGTGAACCAGACCGCGACCTTCAACAACGGCGAAATCAACTTCAAGTATCAGTTGACCCCGGCATTGATCGTCGGTGCGGCGTACGACTACACGCAAGGCAGCAAGATCGACGGCAACTCGGCAGCCAAGTACCACCAGGGCTCGCTGGGCGTCGACTACTTCCTGTCGAAGCGCACGGACGTCTACGTGATCGGCGTGTACCAGCATGCATCGGGCAACACGCTCGACTCGGCAGGCAACGTCGTTCAGGCACATGCTTCGATCAACGGTCTCGATCCGTCGACGACCAGCAACCAGGTCGCGGCGCGTGTCGGTATCCGTCACAAGTTCTAATCAGCTTGCCTGACAAGCCGCAGCATCTTGAAGGCGCCTTCGGGCGCCTTTTCTTTTGGGGCTGCGAAGCGGTGTGCGGTGTGCGGTGTGCGGAATGATCGCCAGGTAACGCGCTCATGGCGACGAATCGTTCGCGATGCTGACTCGACACGAATGCCACGGTTTGCCGACTCCGGCATGCAGCGAAGTGCCGCCCACGTTCGAATCGAATCGGCTGCGGGCTGCCCGACCGGGGCGCTCCGCCCGCCGCGGCGCGCCCGGACGAACGCGAGCCGTTCCGATGTGGCGCGGCAGCCCTGATGCGCACCACAAACAAAAGAGCCCGGCACAGACCGGGCTCCTTCGTTCGACTTGAGTGTTACGCGCGTCCGTCGCGCAGCTCGCGCCGCAGGATTTTGCCGACGTTCGTCTTAGGCAGCTCCGTGCGGAACTCGACGAGTTTCGGCCGCTTGTAACCGGTGAGCCGCTCCTTGCAGTACGCGAGGATGTCCTTGTCGGTCAGCGCCGGATCCTTCTTCACGACGAACAGCTTCACGGCTTCGCCCGAGTGCTCGTCCGGCACGCCGACCGCCGCCACCTCGAACACCCCCGGATGCGACGCCACCACGTCCTCGACCTCGTTCGGATACACGTTGAAACCGGATACCAGGATCATGTCCTTCTTCCGGTCGACGATCTTCACGTAACCGCGCGCGTCCATCACGCCGACGTCACCGGTCTTGAAGAAACCGTCCGCGAACATGACCTTCGCGGTTTCTTCCGGGCGGTTCCAGTAGCCGGCCATGACCTGCGGCCCGCGGATGCAGATCTCGCCCGGCTCGCCGAGCGCGACGTTGTTGCCGGCGTCGTCGCGGATGGCAATTTCGGTCGACGGCAGCGGCAGGCCGATCGTCCCGCTGTACTCGGTCGCCGTCACGGGGTTGCAGGTCGCGACCGGCGACGTTTCGGACAGGCCGTACCCTTCGATGATCGCCGTTTGGGTCTTCTCGTACCAGCGCTTCGCGACGCCTTCCTGGATCGCCATGCCACCGCCGTTGGCGATCACGAGCTTCGACAGGTCGAGCTGGTTGAATTCGGGATGGTTCAGCATTGCGTTGTACAACGTGTTGACGGCGGGAATCGTCGAGATCTGGTATCCCTTCAGTTCCTTGATCATGCCGCCGATGTCGCGCGGATTCGGAATCAGGATGCCCATGCCGCCCGTGCGCATCGTCAGGAAGCCGCAGACCGTCAGCGCGAACACGTGATAGAGCGGCAGCGCGACAACCGTCACGAATTGCTTCACCTCCGGGTACTTCGCGTGCGCGGGATGGTGCCAGGCGCCGGCCTGCAGCACGTTCGACACGATGTTCCGGTGCAGCAGCGTCGCGCCCTTCGCGACACCCGTCGTACCGCCCGTGTACTGGAGGAACGCGACGTCGTCGGGGCCGATCTTCGGCGGCTTGAAGGTCTGCCGCGCCCCTTCGGACAGCGCGGCCTTGAAGCGCGTGAACGACGGGAGCTGCCAGGCCGGCACCATCTTCTTCACGTTGCGTACGACGTAATTGACGAGCCAGCCCTTGATGCCCAGCAGGTCGCCCATCGACGCGACCACGACATGCTTGACGTCGGTATTGGCGATAACGGCCTGCAACGTCGACGCGAAATTCTCGAGAATGACGATCGCCTCGGCCCCGCTGTCCTTCAGCTGATGTTCGAGCTCGCGCGGCGTATAGAGCGGGTTGACGTTGACGACGGTGTAGCCCGCGCGGAGCACGGCAACGATCGCCACCGGGTACTGCAGCACGTTCGGCATCATGAGCGCGACGCGTGCGCCGCGCTTCAGGCCACGCGACTGCAGCCACGCGCCGAACCGGCGTGACAGTGCATCGAGTTCGCCGTACGTGATGCTCTTGCCCATGCAGACGAACGCCTTGCGGTCGCGATACTGCCTGAAGCTCTCGTCGAGAAGATCCGGGACGGAAGGATATGGAGACGCGTCGATTTCGGCTGGAACGCCGGGTGGGTACGATTTCAGCCAAATTTTATCCATACCGCGCGTCTCCTCACTGATTTTCGAATGGTCGTGCTAAAACGCATCGTAGCGGCTCCCCCGTCCTGAGACAACAGGGTTAGATGTCCACTTCGAACTTTCGAACGCATTCGTCCGATCATATCTGGAAGTTCCGTCAAGTCCGCTCAACCTCCACCAAACAATCGTAAAAGGTCGCCGAGTTGCCGAGGTCGGTCAGCGCCTGACTCGTCACTTCGTTCGCGTTCCGACCGTCCGCCGACAATTTCTTCCACCAGATCGACAGTCCGACGACGAGCCCCGCCCGCGCGCGATCGGTCACTCTTGCGACCGCCTGCATCGATCCGCGGTCGTTGAATATGCGTACGACGTCGCCCTCCGCGATGCCGCGCGCATCGGCGTCGGCCGGGTGAATATCGAGATGCGGCTGGCCTTCCGTGCTGCGCAGGCTGTCCACGTTCACGAACGTGCTGTTCAGGAAGTGCCGGGCCGGCGGCGAAATCATCGCGAGCGGGTAGCGGGCGGCGAGTTCAGGCGCCGCCTCCGCCGATTCGAACGGCGGCAGGTAATCGGGCACCGGGTCCATGCCCATCTGCTCGAGTCGCGCGCTGTAGAACTCGCATTTGCCGGACGGTGTGCGAAAGCCGCCATTCGCGAAAGGCGCGTCCGCCACCTTGAGCTTCAGCCAGCCGGCACGCTTCAACGTCTCCCAGTCGCTGTCGAGTGCCGGATCGTCCCAGCGAAGCGCCGCCTGCGCGACCTCTTCGTCGCTGTGATAAAGCGCGGGCTCGTCCAGCCCCATGCTGCGCGCGATGCCGCGAAAGATTTCGGTGTTCGGTCGCGCGTCGCCGACCGGCGGAATCGCCGGCAGATTCGCCATCACATAGGTGTGGCCGTACGACTTGTGGACGTCGAGATGCTCGAGCTGCGTCGTGGCCGGCAACACAATGTCGGCGAAGTCGACGGTATCTGTCTTGAAGTGCTCGAGAACGACCGTGAACAGGTCTTCGCGCGCGAACCCCGCGGCTACTTTCGACGAGTCGGGGGCAACCGCAACCGGATTCGAGTTGTAGACGATCACTGCTTCGATCTTCGGCCCGAAAGTCGCGTCGCCCGGATGCAGCAGTGCATCGCCGATGGCATTCATGTTGATGATGCGCGGCAGTTTCTGCGGCCAGCCGGGCATCAGATCGGGGCGCAGCAGCGCCGCCTGACTGACCGGTGCAGATTCCGACGACGACAGCAGCAGCCCGCCGGCCCGGTCGCGCCACGCGCCCGTCAGCGCGGGCAGGCTCGCAATCGCGCGCACCGCGTTGCCGCCCCCGCGCACGCGCTGCATGCCGTAATTGAGGCGGATCGATGCCTTGCGGGTCGCGCCGTAACGACGTGCGAGTTCGATCAGTTCCGACGCCTCGATGCCGCAGATTTGCGCGACACGCTCCGGCGGATAGGACAGGGCTCGCGCCTTGAGCGCATCGAAGCCGAGCGTATGGCGTGCGATGTAGTCGTGATCGAGCAGATCCTCGGTGATCAGCACATGCATCATGCCGAGCGCGAACGCTCCGTCGGTGCCCGGTTTCAATGCGATGTGCTGATGGCATTTCTCTGCCGTCAGCGAGCGGTAGGGATCGATTGCGACGAGACGGGCGCCGCGACGCTTGGCTTCCTGCGCACGGGTCCAGAAATGCAGGCTGGAGGCGATCGGGTTGGCGCCCCAGATCAGGATCAACTCGCTTTCCTCGAAATGCTCGAGATGCATGCCGACGCTTCCGCCATACGTATAGCGCAGCCCTGCTGCGCCGGCCGCCGCGCAGATGGCCCGCTCGAGCCGGGACGCACCGAGTTTATGGAAGAACCGCTGGGCGATGCCTTCGCCCTGCACGAGCCCCATCGTTCCCGCGTAGCTGTACGGCAGGATCGCCTCCGGCGCGCGCGCGGCGATTTCGCCGAGACGACGACCGATCTCGTCGAATGCTTCGCTCCAGCTGATCGGCACGAAGCGCCCCTCCCCCTTCGCGCCCACGCGCTTGAGGGGAACAGTGAGTCGGTCGGGATGATGAACGCGGTCGGCGTATCGGCTGACTTTCGTACACAGCACGCCTTGCGTCGGCGGATGGTCGGGATCGCCCGCGACCTTGATCGCCCGACCGTTTTCGACGGTCACACGCATTGCGCACGTGTCCGGACAATCGTGCGGGCATACGGCCCGAGCTATCTGAGTGGCGGCGTTCATCGTTCTGGATGCTACTGGGGTGGAGATTCGCAAATTCTACGTGGCCACGCCGAATAAGGCGTCATTTCGCACGAGTTTCCGGCCTATTTGGCTAAAAAGCGGAGGCGGCGGATGGCGAATATCGATACGGGACGAACTTTGAAAAGTCGGTGCGACGATGTGGAGCGGGTATGAATGGTGCCAGGCCAGCGGCTTCGCCGAGTTCGCGCGAGTCGATTATTGACCGAAGATAGAAGCGAACAGGCGGGCGAATGGTCCTGGAGGATGGAAAGTGGATATGCGTTGCGGCTTGAGCAAAAAACGGGAGAGATTCGACGGCCTGAGATCGCGTATTTCTTTGCCGCAAATGCAAAAACCCCCGCCTTTCGGGCGGGGGTTTTTGGCTTAGGGAGCCTGACGATTACCTACTTTCACACGGGAATCCGCACTATCATCGGCGTAGAGTCGTTTCACGGTCCTGTTCGGGATGGGAAGGGGTGGGACCGACTCGCTATGGTCATCAGGCAAAGAGGGTTGTCACGTTGCTTGGCAACGCGACCAATCTGGGAAGAAGCAGTAATTTTGAGTTGTGTGTATCACACACGAGAATCCAACCAGTCCGACGCGCTCATCTTAGCGCGAGACAGACTTGTTATAGGATCAAGCCTTACGGGCAATTAGTATCAGTTAGCTGAACGCATTACTGCGCTTACACACCTGA
>NZ_QTQJ01000022.1:0-115995 GCF_003853795.1 Burkholderia sp. Bp8991
GACCGTGAAACGACTCTACGCCGATGATAGTGCGGATTCCCGTGTGAAAGTAGGTAATCGTCAGGCTCCCTAAGCCAGAAACCCCCGCCCGAAAAGGCGGGGGTTTTTGCATTTGCAGCGCAGAAATGCGCGATCTCAGCGAATGTCAGGACGGCCGATCGATCAGATCGGATCCCGGAGTCCTGCAGTTTGCCGATTTGCAGGCATGTCGCAGTTCAACCGATCTGCGATCCATGTCCTGCGACGACACGCCAGCCGCTGCCCGATCGGCGCCACAGGCGCGTGTAGGCGAACGTGCCGTTGAATGCGGTGCCGTCGAAACAACCGGCAAGCATGGCCTTCGTCGTGGTGAGGATCATCTCGCCGATCGCTTTTGCCTGCGTTTCCCGAATATCGAGTGCGTCGAGACGCAGCAGTTTCGCGCGATGAGCGGACAGATCGTCGTGCTTCGAGATGACCTGTCCGCTCGGAACGGTGAAGACCAGTTCGTCATCCAGCAACGTGTCCAGTTCGTCGACGTCGTTGGCGAGCATTGCCGCTCGAAGTGCGGTTTCATAGGGTTCGATGACTGCACGAACGGTATCCATATCGGGGCCTCGCATCAGCTCGAAGGATCAGGATTCCACGGATGGTCGGCGGGCGTGCCGCGGTGCCGACAAACGGTACGGTGGTTGCGGGTTCGCAGCCGAATCGACTGCATGGCCGTCGAACGAGCAACAATCGCCGCCTCAAGCAGAGGAACACGGTTCTTCCATACCTTGCATGACGGCCGCACCCGTCAGCGCGCTCGCACCGAGCGTGGCGCCCGCGCCCCAATTCAATGCTCCGCCTGCGCCCCGTTGACTTCCCGCCGAAACGCCCCCGGGCTCGTCCCCGTCCATTTCCGGAACGCACGATGAAACGCGCTGGGCTCGGTAAAACCGAGTTCCGCCGCGATTTCCGCGACGCTGAGCGTGTGTCCGCGCAGCAGCGACTGGGCCAGCGCGCCGCGCAGTTCGTCCTTGATCGACGCGAAGCTCTGCCCCTCGCTGCGCAGGCGTCGCCGCAGCGTCGCGGGCGTCGTGCCGAGGCGCGCGGCCAGCGTGTCGAAGTCCGGCCACTCGCTGGCCGGCAGCGCCTTCAGGCGTGCGCGCGTCTTCGCCACCCAGCCGGTGTCGTGTCGATAGCGCACGAGCAGGTTGCCGGGCGCGCCGCGCAGGAAGGTCTTCAGCGCCTGCGCGGAGCGGATCGTCGGCAGCGCGAGGTACGTGGCGTTGAACGCGAGCCGGCTGTCGGGACGGTCGAAATGCACGGGCACACCGAAGAACTGGTGGTAGTCAGCGCGCTGGTCGGGGCTCGGGCACGCGAAATCGATGCGCTGCAGCGGAATGCGCCGGCCGATCAGCCAGCAGGCGACGCCGAGCAGGATCAGCCAGAACGTCCGGTAAGCGAACGCCGAATACGGTGCGCCTGCCTGCGTGAGGACGATCTGCGCCTGGCCGTCGGCGACCACGAGCTCGCCGTGCGGTTCGTCGAGCACGACACGCAGGAACTGCAGCGCACGCCGCAGCGCCTTCTCGAGCGTGCCCGCGTGCAGCACGGCATGGCACAGCAGCGTGAAGCTGCCGCGCCGCATCGGGCGGGCCGCGAGCCCGAAGAATTCGTCATCGATCGCGCTGGCGATCGCCAGCCACAACCGGCCGTACTGCTGCGGCGTGACGGGCTCGCGCACGGCGGCCGGCAGGCCGGCGGCACGCAGCACGGCCTCGGTCGACATCCGCCGCCGGCGCAGGCTCTCGAGCGCATCCTCGACGAAACCCGGCGAGATCATCTGCGGCCCCATTTTTCATGCCCTCCAGACATGGCAAAAGCGATCACGATTCTAGATTCTGTTTGTCATTGATTGCAATGTGACGGCTGTCTACCATCATCGATATACCCCCGGTTCGCCGGCGGTCATAACGAACAGGAGACACGCATGCGTGATGGAGCAACCGCCCGGGTGGTGCCGGCCTACGCCGACGCCGTGGCCGGCTTCCGTATCGAGACTGCCGCCGCACAGCTGCACGGCGACCTGGAGCAGGGCCTGAACGCCTGCGTGGAATGCTGCGACCGGCATGCGGCGGCGGATCCGGATGCGATCGCGCTCGACTGGATCGACGTCGGCGGCCGGCACCGCAGCTTCACGTTCGCGCAGATGCAGGCGCTGTCGGCGCGGGTCGCGAACCTGCTGGTCGAGGAGGGCGTGAAGCCGGGCGACGTGGTCGCCGGCCTGTTGCCGCGCACGCCCGAACTCGTCGCGACGATCCTCGGCACGTGGCGCGCAGGCGCCGTCTATCAGCCGCTCTTCACCGCGTTCGGACCGAAGGCGATCGAGCACCGGCTGCGCATGAGCGATGCGCGTCTGGTCGTCACCAACATCGCGAATCGCGCGAAGCTCGACGAGATCGTGGATTGCCCGCGGGTCGCGACGGTGCGCGAGGCGGGCGACGCGCTGCCGGCGCGCGACATCGATTTCCGTGCGGCGCTCGACGCACAGTCCGCGCTATTCGAACCGGTGCCGCGCAAGGGCACCGACCTGTTCATGATGATGTCGACGTCGGGCACGACGGGCCTGCCGAAGGGCGTGCCGGTGCCGCTGCGCGCGCTGCTCGCGTTCGGCGCATACATGCGCGACGCGGTGGACCTGCGCGCCGGCGATCGTTTCTGGAACATCGCCGATCCGGGCTGGGCATACGGCCTCTACTACGCGATCACGGGCCCGCTGCTGCTCGGCCACGCCACGACGCTGTACGAGGGCGGCTTCACGGTCGACAGCACCTACGACGTGATCGAACGGCTCGGCATCACGAGCCTCGCCGGTTCGCCGACCGCGTACCGGATGCTGATGGCGGCCGGCACGGAAGCGGCATCGCGCCTGAAAGGGCAGCTGCGGGTCGTCAGCAGCGCGGGCGAACCGCTGAATCCGGAAGTCGTCCGGTGGTTCCACGCGGCGCTCGGTGCGCCGATCTACGATCACTACGGCCAGACCGAGCTCGGCATGGTCGTGAACAATCATCACGGGCTCGCGCACGTCGTCCATGCCGGTTCGGCCGGCCTCGCGATGCCCGGCTATCGCGTCGCGGTGCTCGACGACACCGGTCGCGAACTCGGCCCCGGCGAGCCCGGCAACCTCGCGATCGACATCGCGCGCTCGCCGCTGCTGTGGTTCTCCGGCTACTGGCAGCAGGACACGCCGGCCATCGCGGGCGGCTACTACCGGACCGGCGACAACGTCGAGCTCGAGCCGGACGGCACCGTGAGCTTCATCGGCCGCGCGGACGACGTGATCACGTCGTCCGGCTACCGGATCGGCCCGTTCGACGTGGAAAGCGCGTTGATCGAGCATCCGGCCGTCAGCGAGGCCGCGGTGATCGGCGTGCCGGACCCGGAGCGCACGGAGATCGTCAAGGCGTTCGTCGTGCTGTCGAAGGGCTTCGACGGCACGCCGGCGCTGGCCGACGAACTCAGCCAGCACGTGAAGCGACGGCTGTCGGCCCACGCCTATCCGCGCGCGATCGAGTTCGTCGACGCGCTGCCGAAAACCCCGAGCGGCAAGATCCAGCGCTTCGTGCTGCGCAAGATGGAAGCCGAGAAGGTCGCTCGATCCTGACTATCGAATACTGACTACGGACTGCGAATGAACATCAAGGATCGCGTTTTTCTGATTACGGGCGCCGGTTCGGGCCTCGGTGCCGCGGTGGCGCGCATGGTGGTCGCCGAAGGCGGCAACGCCGTGCTGCTGGACGTCAATGAAGACGCCGGCGCGAGCCTCGCGCACGAACTCGGCACATCCGCACGCTTCGTGAAGACCGACGTGACGAGCGAAGCCGACGGGCAGGCCGCCGTTGCCGCCGCGCGCGCCGCGTTCGGCCGCATCGATGCGCTCGTGAATTGCGCGGGCGTCGCACCGGGCGAGAAGGTGGTCGGCCGCGAAGGCCCGCATTCGCTCGAGCGCTTCGCGCGTGCGGTATCGATCAACCTGGTCGGCACGTTCAACATGATCCGGCTGGCGGCGGATGCGATGTCGAAACAGGACGCCGACGCGGAAGGCGAGCGTGGCGTGATCGTCAACACCGCGTCGGTCGCGGCGTTCGACGGACAGATCGGGCAGGCCGCGTATGCGGCATCGAAGAGCGGCGTGGTGGGCATGACGCTGCCGATCGCGCGCGAGCTCGCGCGGTTCGGCATTCGCGTGGTGACGATCGCGCCGGGCATCTTCGCGACGCCGATGATGGCCGGCATGCCGCAGGACGTGCAGGACGCGCTCGGCAAGAGCGTGCCCTTCCCGCCGCGGCTCGGCCGCCCCGACGAATTCGCGGCGCTGGTGCGCCACGTCGCCGAGAATACGATGCTGAACGGCGAAGTCATCCGTCTCGATGGCGCACTGCGCATGGCACCGCGCTGACACTGGAGGAATGCAATCATGACGACACAGGATCCGATCGTAATCGTCGGCGCGGCACGCACGCCGATGGGTGGTTTTCAGGGCGACCTGGCCGCGGCCAGCGCGAGCGAGCTCGGCGCGGTGGCGATCCGCGCGGCGCTCGAGCGCGCGAACGTGCCCGCGGAGCGCATCGATGAAATCGTGTTCGGCTGCGTGCTGCCGGCCGGCCAGGGTCAGGCGCCGGCGCGGCAGGCCGCGCTGAAGGCCGGCTTGCCGCTGGGTACCGGCGCGACCACGGTCAACAAGATGTGCGGCTCCGGGATGAAGGCCGCGATGTTCGCGCACGACCTGCTGCTGGCCGGATCGGCGGACGTGGCGGTCGCGGGCGGGATGGAGAGCATGACGAATGCGCCGTACCTGCTGCCGAAGGCGCGCGCGGGAATGCGCATGGGGCACGGCCAGGTGCTCGACCACATGTTCCTCGACGGTCTCGAGGATGCGTACGACAAGGGCCGGCTGATGGGCACGTTCGCGGAGGATTGCGCGCAGGCCTACCAGTTCACGCGCGAGGAGCAGGACGCGTTCGCGATCGCGTCGCTGACGCGCGCGCAACGCGCGATCGCGGAAGGGCGCTTCGTGTCGGAGATCGCGCCGGTGACGGTGAAGGCCGGCAAGACGGAAGCCGTCGTGTCGATCGACGAGCAGCCGGGCAAAGCGAAGCTCGACAAGATTCCGACGCTCAAGCCGGCGTTCCGCGAAGGCGGCACGGTGACGGCCGCCAATTCGTCGTCGATTTCCGACGGTGCGGCCGCGCTCGTGATGATGCGCCGCTCGGAAGCGGACCGGCTCGGCCTCGCGCCGAAGGCGGTGATCGTCGGGCATTCGACCTACGCGAACAAGCCGGGGCTGTTCGCGACGGCGCCGATCGGCGCGATCCGCAAGCTGTCGGAGAAAACCGGCTGGAACCTGCGCGACGTCGACCTGTTCGAGATCAACGAAGCGTTCGCGGTGGTTGCGATGGCCGCGATGCGCGATCTCGACCTGTCGCACGACAAGGTGAACGTGCACGGCGGCGCGTGCGCGCTCGGCCATCCGATCGGCGCATCGGGCGCACGCGTGATGGTGACGCTGCTGGCCGCGCTCGAAGCGTATGGGCTCAAGCGCGGCGTCGCATCGCTGTGCATCGGCGGCGGCGAGGCGACGGCGATCGCGATCGAGCGCGTCGCGTAAGGCGCGCCGGGAGGACGCAGGCGGTCTGGCCCGGGGCCATACCGCCGCATCGGCGAAGCGCGTCACGCGCGCTTCGCCGAACCCGCCGTCATTCGACCGTTTCGCCTTTCGCCTGCAGGTCGGCGTGATAGGACGAGCGCACCATCGGCCCCGATGCGACCTGGCTGAACCCGAGCGCAAGCGCGCGCTGCCGCAACTGCGCGAATTCCGCGGGTGGAACGAAGCGCTTCACGGGCAGGTGGTGGCGGGTCGGCTGCAGATACTGGCCGAGGGTCAGCATGTCGACACCATGCGCGCGCAAGTCGCGCATCACCTGTTCGACCTCGTCGATCTCTTCGCCGAGGCCCAGCATCAGGCCCGACTTGGTCGGCACGTTCGGCGCCGCGGACCTGAATGCCTGCAGCAGGCCCAGCGAGTGCCGGTAGTCGGCGCCCGGCCGCGCCTCGCGATACAAGCGCGGCACGGTTTCCAGATTATGGTTGAACACGTCCGGCGGGGATGCCGCGAGCAGGTTCAGCGCGACCTCGTGCCTGCCGCGAAAATCCGGCGTCAGCGCCTCGATCCGGAGTGCCGGGTCGATCCCGCGTGCGGCGCCGATGCAGGCCGCAAAGTGTGCGGCGCCGCCGTCGCGCAGGTCGTCGCGATCGACCGACGTGATCACCACGTACTTGAGCCTCATCGCTGCGATCGTTTCGGCGAGTCGTGCCGGCTCGTCCGGATCGAGCGGAAGCGGGCGGCCGTGCCCGACATCGCAGAACGGACAACGCCGTGTACAGATGGCGCCCATGATCATGAAGGTCGCCGTGCCGTGAGCGAAGCACTCGCCGAGATTCGGGCAACCGGCTTCCTCGCATACCGTATGCAGCTTCTGCTCGCGCAGGACCTTCTTGAGCGCCATCACCTCGCGCGAGCCGGGAAAGGCGGCACGAATCCATTCAGGCTTGCGCGGCATGTCGGCCGGTTCGGTCGCGACGATCCTCACGGGGATGCGAGCCATTTTTTCGGCGGCGGAGAGCCGGGTTCCGGCGGCCATCGGCGTGTTGCGGATATTCGTGTTCGCCATGGCTTACCCGCGGTAGTAGCGTTGCGCGACGAACGGGGTTCTCGCGACTTCCATCGGAACCGGTTTGCCGCGGACGATCGCATGCAGTGCCGTGCCCGGTGTCGCGAATTCGGCCGCGACATGGCCGATGGCCACCGGGCCGCCGTACGTCGGACCGAAGCCGCCGCTCGTCACCGTGCCGATCGAGCGCCCGTCGGCGTCGACGATGTCGGCGCCCTCGCGCACCGGCACCCGGTCTTTCACGACGAAGCCGACGCGTCTTCTTTTCACGCCCTCGGCGATCTGCCGCGCGACGACATCCGCGCCGGGATAGCCGCCGGCGCGTGCACCGCCAGGGCGTCGCACTTTCGAGAGGGCCCACAGCAGCCCGCCTTCGATCGGCGTGGTGCCGGTGTCGATGTCGTGGCCGTACAGGCACAGGCCGGCTTCGAGACGCAGCGAATCGCGCGCGCCGAGACCAATCGGCTCGACGGCAGGGTCGGCCAGCAGCAGGCGTGCTAGCGCTTCCGCCCGATCGGCCGGCACGGAGATCTCGTAGCCGTCCTCGCCGGTGTAGCCGGAGCGGCTGACCATGCACGCCGCGCCGGCCAGCTCGACACGCGTGCTTTGCATGAAGACCAGTTCGGCCAGGCGGGGCGCCAGGCGCGCCAGAATCGACGCGGCGGCCGGCCCTTGCAGGGCGAGCAGCGCGCGGTCGGCCAGCTCGACGACGTTACAGCGGTGGCCGATCCGTTCCCTCAGATGGCGGAGGTCGCGGTCCTTGCACGCGGCGTTGACGACCGCGATCAGCTCGGCGTCGCCGAGGCGGGTGATCATCAGGTCGTCGAGAATGCCGCCTTGCTCGTTCGTGAACAACGCGTAGCGCTGCATGCCCGGCGGGAGGTCGATCACGTCGACCGGCACCAGCGTTTCGAGCGCGGCGGCGGCATCCGGGCCCGACAGCAGCACCTGTCCCATGTGCGAGACATCGAACAGCCCGGCCTGCTCGCGCGTATGAAGATGCTCTTTGAGTATGCCGAGCGGGTACTGGACGGGCATTTCGTACCCGGCGAACGGAACCATCTTCGCGCCGAGCTCGACGTGAAGGTCGTGAAGTGGAGTACGAGAAAGTGGGATCGTCATCGTTGTTCCGGATCAACAGGATTTTAGGAGATCGCGCGCGGCACAGCTTCGGAGTACGGAATGAACGACTGGAACGATCCCGTATCCGGAGGCGTGTCCCGTTCTCCGGAGCGACGTCGAAGTCGCTCCCGAAGAACGGTCGGGCAATGGCCCGAGCGGCCGTTACTTGCCGTATACCGGGAATGCGCCGCACAGTTCGGCGACGTGTCGCCGAACGCGGTCGATGACCGACGGGTTCTCGATATCGGCCAGGATGTCGCAGATCCAGCCGGCCACCGCGCGCGCTTCCGCTTCCCTGAAACCGCGGCTCGTCACGGCAGGCGTGCCGATGCGAATGCCGCTGGTGACGAACGGGCTCTGCGGGTCGTCGGGCACCGCGTTCTTGTTCACGGTGATGTGCGCGCGGCCCAGCGCCGCATCGGCCGCCTTGCCGGTCAGCCCCTGGCGGATCAGGCTGACGAGGAACAGGTGATTGTCCGTTCCGCCGGAGACGATGTCGAAGCCGCGTTTGACGAACGTATCGGCCATGGCCCGGGCGTTGGCGACCACCTGCTGCTGATGGATCCGGAACCCGGGCGACAGCGCTTCCTTGAACGCAACGGCCTTGGCGGCGATGACATGCATCAGCGGGCCGCCCTGGATGCCGGGGAACACGACGGAATTGAGCTTCTTCTCGATCTCCGGGTTCGTCCGGGCGAGAATCAGGCCCCCGCGCGGGCCGCGCAACGTCTTGTGGGTCGTCGTGGTGACGACGTCCGCGTGCGGCAGCGGATTCGGGTACGCGCCGGCCGCCACCAGGCCCGCGACGTGGGCCATGTCGACGAACAGGTATGCGCCGATGGCGTCGGCGATCTGCCGGAAGCGTGCCCAGTCCACCACGCGGGAATAGGCGGAGAAGCCGGCCGTGATCAGTTTCGGCCGGTGCGCGGTCGCCAGCGCCTCGACCTGGTCGTAATCGATCTCGCCGGTTTTCGCGTTCAGGCCGTACTGCACCGCACGATAGAGCTTGCCCGAGAAATTCACATGCGCGCCATGCGTCAGGTGACCGCCGTGCGCGAGGCTCATGCCGAGTATCGTGTCGTGCGGCTCGAGCAGTGCCATGTAGACGGCGGCGTTGGCCTGGCTGCCGGAATGAGGCTGCACGTTCGCGTAGTCGGCACCGAACAGCGCCTTTGCGCGATCGATCGCCAGCTGCTCGACAACGTCGACGAATTCACAGCCGCCGTAGTAGCGCTTGCCCGGATAGCCCTCGGCATACTTGTTGGTCAGCACCGAGCCTTGCGCCTGCAGCACGCGCGGGCTCGTGTAGTTTTCCGAAGCGATGAGCTCGATATGGTCTTCCTGGCGAATGCGCTCGCGTTCCATCGCCGTCCACAGTTCGTCATCGAAGCCTTCGATCCGCATGTCTTTGCTGAACATTTTTCCTTCTCCTGGTATCGGTGCGGCGCGCACGTCGGGTGCGCGGCCGCTCAAGCAGGGTTGAGTGTCGTTACGAGTGGGTCGGCCGGCGCGTCACGATCGATACGCTTCCATCGGCGGACACGAGCACACGAGGTTGCGGTCGCCGTAGACGTTGTCGACCCGCGAAACCGGCGGCCAGTACTTGCCGCCTGCCGTCGCCGCGACGCCGAGCGGATAGACGGCCTGTTCGCGCGAATACGCGTGAGGCCAGTCGCCCACGAGTTCGGCCGCCGTGTGCGGCGCGTGCTTGAGCGGATTGTCTTCGGCATCCAGCGTGCCCGCTTCCACGGCTGCGATTTCGGCGCGGATCGCGATCATCGCGTCGATGAACCGGTCGAGTTCGGCCTTCGATTCCGATTCGGTCGGCTCGATCATCAGCGTGCCGGCGACCGGGAAGCTCATGGTCGGCGCGTGGAAGCCGAAATCGATCAGGCGCTTGGCGACGTCGTCGACGCTGATGCCGCTGCTGTCCTTCAACGGCCGCAGGTCGATGATGCATTCGTGCGCGACGCGGCCGTTCGGCCCCGTATAGAGAATCGGGTAGTGTGGCGAGAGGCGCGCGGCGATGTAGTTGGCGTTGAGGATCGCCACCTCGGTTGCACGCTGCAACCCGCGCGACCCCATCAACGTGATGTAGGTCCAAGTGATCGGCAGGATGCTCGCGCTGCCGAGCGGCGCCGCGGACACCGCACCGATCCCCGGCACGCTGCCCTCCCGATGCCCGGGCAGGAACGGCGCGAGATGCGCCTTGACGCCGATCGGGCCGACGCCGGGGCCGCCGCCGCCGTGCGGGATGCAGAAGGTCTTGTGCAGGTTCAGGTGGGACACGTCGCCGCCAAACGCGCCCGGCCGGGCGAGGCCGACCAGCGCGTTCATGTTGGCGCCGTCGATGTAGACCTGGCCGCCGTGCGCATGGACGATGTCGCAGGCGTCGCGTACGCGGGCCTCGAACACGCCGTGGGTCGACGGATAGGTGATCATGATCGCGGCCAGCCGGCTGTCGTACCGGGCGGCCTTGGCGGCGAGGTCCTCGATGTCGACGTTGCCGTCGTCGTCGCAGTCGACGACGACGACCTGCATGCCGGCCATCTGTGCGGATGCCGGGTTCGTGCCGTGCGCCGACGACGGAATCAGGCAGATGTCGCGCCGTGCCTCGCCGCGGCTCGCGTGATACGCGCGGATCGCGAGCAGGCCCGCGTATTCGCCTTGCGAGCCCGCATTCGGCTGCAGCGACACCGCATCGTATCCGGTGATCGTGCACAGCATTGCCTCGAGTTCCCGCGCCAGCACGCGATAGCCGTCGGCCTGTTCGGCCGGTGCGAACGGATGCAGCCGGGCGAACGCCGGCCACGTGATCGGCATCATTTCCACGGTGGCGTTCAGCTTCATCGTGCAGCTGCCGAGTGGAATCATCGTGCGGTCGAGCGCGAGATCCTGGTCGGCGAGCCGGCGCAGGTAGCGCAGCATTTGCGTTTCCGAATGGTGGCTGTTGAACGCCGGGTGCGTGAGGAAGGCGCTCCGGCGCAGCAGGGGGGCAGGCAACGCATCGGCGGTGGCGGCGTCGACGGCCGCGAAGTCGGGAACGGCGCGCCCTTCGGAGAAGATCGACCAGAGCATGACGATATCGTCGGACGTGGTCGTCTCGTCGAGCGAGATGCCGATCCGGCGCGCGTCGATGGCGCGCAGGTTGACCCGGCGGGCCCGTGCCGCCGCGTGCACGGCATCGGTGCGAATGCCGCTGTCGACGGCGATGGTGTCGAAGCAGTATTCGGTTGGCACGGCATGGCCGAGCCGGCGCAGGCCAGCGGCCAGGATCGCGGTGAGGCGGTGGATGCGGCGCGCGATCGCGGTCAGTCCGTGCGGGCCGTGATAGGCCGCGTAGAAGCCGGCGATATTGGCGAGCAGTACTTGCGCGGTGCAGATATTGCTGGTGGCCTTTTCGCGCCGGATGTGCTGTTCGCGCGTCTGCATCGCGAGGCGCAGCGCCGGGCGGCCGTGCGCGTCGATCGACATGCCGACCAGTCGTCCCGGCATCGTGCGCCTGAACGTGTCGCGCGTCGCGAAATAACCGGCGTGCGGGCCGCCGTAACCCAGCGGCACGCCGAAGCGCTGCGTGGTGCCGACCGCCACGTCGGCGCCGAATTCGCCCGGCGGCGCGAGCAGGGTCAGCGCGAGCAGGTCGGCGGCGACCACGGCCAGCGCGCCGTTCGCATGCAGGGTGCCGACCACGTCGCGGTAATCATGGATGTCGCCGAAGGTGCCCGGATATTGCAGCAGCGCGGCGAAACAGCCGGTGGCGGACAGATCGCGGCGCGGATCTCCGACGACGATCTCGATGCCGAGCGGCTCCGCGCGCGTGCGAACGATCTCGATCGTCTGCGGATGGCAATCATGTGCGACGAAGAAGATCCGGCTGTCCGACCGGGCGAGGCGCCGGCAGAACGTCATCGCCTCTGCGGCCGCGGTGCCTTCGTCGAGCATCGACGCGTTGGCGATCTCGAGGCCGGTCAGGTCGGCGATCATGGTCTGGAAGTTGAGCAGCGCCTCCAGGCGGCCTTGCGAGATTTCCGGCTGGTACGGCGTGTAGGCCGTGTACCAGGCCGGATTTTCCAGCACGTTGCGCTGAATGACCGGTGGCGTGTGGGTGTCGTGGTATCCCATGCCGATGAACGAGCGGAACACCTGGTTGCGGCCTGCCAGTGCAGCCAGCCGGTCCAGCGCGTCGGCTTCGGTGCAGCCGGGAGGCAGGGCGAGCGGGGCATCGCTGCGGATCGCCGCGGGGACGACCTGTTTCACCAGCTCGTCGACGGAGTCCACGCCGAGCACGGCCAGCATCGCGGCCTGTTCGTCGGCATCGGGGCCGATGTGGCGGCGGACGAACGACGCGCGCTGCGCGACGGAATCGAATGCGTTCATGGCCGTCTCCGTCATTCGCCGATATAGGCGCGATACGCGGCGGCATCCATCAACCCGGTCAGCTGCTCCGGGCTGTCGATGCGCATCCTGAAGAACCAGCCATCGCATTCCGCCGAATCGTTGACGAGGCTCGGCGTGTCGCCCAGGGCGGCGTTCGCTTCCAGCACGGTGCCGGATACCGGCATCTTGACCTCGCCGGCGGCCTTGACCGATTCGACGGTGGCGGCCTCGTCGTACTGGGCAAAGGCGTCGCCTTCGTTTGGCAGTGCGACATAAACCAGATCGCCCAGCTGCGATTGCGCGTGGTCGGTAATGCCGACGGTGGCGCTGCCGTCGTCTTCGACGCGCAGCCATTCATGGGATTCGGTGTATCGGACCTCGCTCATATGCTCTCTTCCTGACAGGGTTGCGTTGAGTGATGCGGCACACGCAAGCCGGAAGTGCACGGGCGGGAGGATGACCGACGAGTCGGCATCCGGACGAGACCGGGGCATTCCAGGCTGCGTGCCTGATGCCCCCTCTGTCCGTTTGCCTGAGAGATTGCGCGCCCCGGCGGGGCGCTTCTCCTTCGGCGAGGCTTGGTCGACGACCAGAGGCCTACTCTCCAGAGCGCTAATCGATGCGTCAGTCCTTTTGCCTGAGAGTTTCTGGGGCGATTCCCCTTCGGCGCCGCCGGACGGCGGTCTCTCCTGACACATCCCGATAGCTGGCGACAATCTAGTCGCACGCCCGCGGCGGTGTCAACACCCCATTCGACCGCCCATGCGGCGAGGCAGATGCCGCGGCACGGCGCAGGCGCGCCGAAAACGGCGCGCGGCATGGCGGAGCAAGGCCGCGCGGCGATCGCGGCCGGTCGATACTTCGGTGGAGACCGAAATGAATATCCGATATCGACTATCTGTCCGCCGGCGGGGGGCGGTTGCCCGACTGGGCCATCAGGTCGTCGAGGAACGCGCGAAGCACGGTCGGCTGCGCGGCGCCGCGGCGCGTGATCGACGAGAACGGCCACGCGGACGTGAGCTGTTCCGCGGCGAGCTGGCGCATCTGGCCGGCGTCGACCCACTGTCTCGCGTAGTGCCGCGGCAGAAAGCCGATGTAAGCGCCCGTCAGGATCAGGATCGCCTGTGCCTCGACATTGTCGACGGTCGCGGCCGCGCTGCCGCTCTCGAGCAATTGCAGGTCGCGCTGCTGCAGGAACGCGCGCGCGACCACCTGGCTTTGCCGGACGCGCTCGATCAGCGCGTCGCCGGTGGCGTCGGTCGAGAACAGCGGATGGTAGCGGCTGCAGTAGAGGCCGTCGGGCTCCTCGTACAGCTGCGTGTAGGACAGGCCGGCGACGGTGAGCGGGAAGTGGCCGATCGCGAGGTGCAGCCGCCCGTCGAGCACGCGCTCCTCGAGCTCGGCCGGCGTGCCGATGTAGATGTCGAGCTGGACGTCGTGACCGCGCGAGACGAACCGGCGCAGCGCGAGCGGCAGGATGCTGTCGGTGTCGGTGACCGTGTTGTCGATGATGCCGAGATGAAGCCGGCCCGAGATGCGCTGCTTGAGCGCGTGTGTGTCCATGCAGAACGCTTCCACCGCGAGCGCGAGGCGCTGCGCGGATTCGTAGGTCGCGACGCCGTGTTCCGTCAGACGAAAGCCGCTGCGGCCGCGTTCGCACAATTTGACGCCGAGGCGCGTTTCGAGGCTGGTCATCTGCTCGCTGATGGTCGACTGGCTTACGTTCAGCGCGGCCTGCGCGGCGGAGAAACCGCCGCATTTCACGATGGTCATGAAAATCCTGAGCAGTTTCAGGTCGATGTCCTGCAGCTGTTTCACGTTCCGTTCTCCTCCGTCCGTCACATCGGAATATCCGATATGGACATCTGATGCCTGCTATTTTTCCGGAAAAAATTTTTGCCCATAGTGACCGCAAAGGCAAGCGCATGGACGGCCGTGCGCCGAAGACGAATCCGCATACAGATGGAGACGGAGACAATGCAGAACAACAGCTATGAAAAGGGCAGGCTCAACCTGCCGTTCGTCGGTCACTGCACCTTTGCGAAGGCGCCGGTGTGTCTCGACTGGGAGAACATCGACGCGGACGTCGCGATCCTGGGTGCGCCCAACGACATGGGCACCCAGTGGCGCTCGGGCGCGCGCTTCGGCCCGCGCGGCATTCGCGAGGCGTCGACGCTGTTTTCGTTCGGGCACGCGGGCGCCTACGATCACGAAGACGACGTGCTCTACCTGACCGAGGACCAGGTTCGCATGGTGGACGTCGGCGATGCGGACATCGTGCACACCGACATGGCCACGAGCAACGCGAACATCGAACTCGCCGTGCGCAAGATTCTCGCCGGCGGGGCGATGCCGGTAGTGCTCGGCGGCGATCATTCGGTGCATGCGCCGGTGATCAAGGCGTTCGAAGGCCGCGGGCCGATTCACATCGTGCATTTCGATGCGCACCTCGACTTCGTCGACGAACGCCACGGCGTGCGATACGGACACGGCAACCCGTTGCGCCGGGCCTCCGAGATGGACCATATCGCCGGCATGACGCAGCTCGGCATCCGCAACGTCTCGTCATCCAACCGCAGCGACTATGACGCGGCCCGCGCCGCGGGTTCCAACATCCTGTCCGTGCGCGATGTCCGGCGCCTCGGCACCGACGGCGTGCTCGAGCAGATTCCGCAGCGCGGCGCCTACTACATCACGATCGACATCGACGGCTTCGATCCGTCGATCGCGCCGGGAACCGGCACGCCGAGCCACGGCGGTTTCCAGTACTACGAAGTGCTCGAGATCATCCAGGCGCTCGCGAAGCGCAGCCACGGAAGCATCGTCGGCATGGACCTGGTGGAAGTGGCGCCGGCTTACGATCCGACCGGCACGACGTCGATCCTGGCCGCGCAACTGCTGATGAACAGCATCGGTTTCATTTTCCACGCGCGCAGCCTGGCCCGCGCCCGCTGAGACATTCATATCAGGAATCGGGCGCGACGTCTCGCGGGACGCCCGAAGTCACTACCGTACGGCCCGGGGGACCTCGCCGAGAGGCGCCGGGCAGGCTATCAAGGAAGATCAACATGGATGCCGTAGTCGCGCAATATCTCGATCGTCACGATGTTTCCCAGGCGACCCGCAACTTTCTCGCCAGGCCGATGAAGATGTTCATCGGCGGCGCGTGGGTGGACGGCAGCGACGGCCAGTTCAGCGCCGTCACCGAGCCGTCGACCGAGGGCGTCATCACGCAGATTCCGTTCGCGACGCCGGCCGATCTCGACCGTGCCGTCGCCGCCGCCCGCCACCAGTTCGATCACGGCGAATGGCGCCGCCTCAAGCCGCTGGAGCGCGAGCGGCTGCTGCACCGGCTGGCCGACCTGATCGAGGTGCACGCGGACGAACTCGCGGAGATCGAGTCGATCGACATGGGCAAGTCCGTCGCGCAGGCCCGCGCGATCGATATCCAGGGCACGGTCGATACGTTCCGCTATTTCGCCGGCTGGGCATCCAAGCTGCACGGCCGCACGGTCGAGCCGTCGCTGCCGGGCAACTATCTGGCTTATACGCGCAAGGAGCCGATCGGTGTCGTGGGCGCGATCGTGCCGTGGAACTATCCGCTGCAGACCATGGCCTGGAAGCTGGCGGCCGCGCTGGCGGTCGGCTGCACGACGGTCGTGAAGCCGGCCGAACTCACGTCGCTGTCGACGCTGCGCTTTGCCGAACTGGTGCAGGAAGCCGGCATTCCGGACGGGGTGGTCAACATCGTGACCGGTCGCGGCAGTGTGATCGGCGCCGCGATGGCGAGCCACCCGGGCATCGACAAGCTGACCTTCACGGGTTCGACGCCGGTCGGGCGCGACGTCGGGCAGAACGCGGTGCGGCACATCAAGCGCGTGACGCTCGAACTCGGCGGGAAATCCCCGGTCATCGTGCTGGACGACGCCGATATCGATGCCGCCGCGCAGGCCGTGGCCAACGGCGTGTTCTTCAACTCCGGCCAGGTGTGCGACGCGGGCACGCGGGCCTACATCCACCGCGACATCCATGACCGTTTCCTCGCGGCGCTCGCCGACTACACGGCGACGTTGAAGATCGCCCCCGGGCTGGATCGCGATTGCTTCATCAGCCCGCTCGTGTCGGCCAGGCAAAAGGACACGGTCCTGTCGTACATCGAATCCGGCATCCGGGAAGGCGCCGAATGCTACTACGGCGGCCGCGCCCATGCGGGCCCGGGGCACTTCGTCGAACCGACGATCTTCGCGCATTGCCGTCCCGACATGCGGATCGTCCGCGAGGAAATCTTCGGCCCGGTGCTCGTGACCGCGCCGTTCGACACGCTCGACGAGGCCGTGGCGCTCGCGAACGATTCGTCGTTCGGCCTCGCCGCCGCGATCTACTCGAACGACCTGGGCCGCGTGCACGGCCTGATTCCGCGGTTGCAGGCGGGCACGGTCTATGTGAATGCGCACAGCACCATCGATCCGGCGCTGCCGTTCGGCGGGTTCAAGACGTCCGGGTTCGGCAAGGACCTCGGGCCGGAACACTGGACCGGCTTCATCGCGCAGTTCGCGGCGGCGGCCAGCTACAACATCGCGTATGCGCCGTACGTGTCGGACTATTCGCGCTACCTGCCGAAGAACACGCCGAGCGGCAGGCTGATCGCCGCGGTGTTCGTCGGGGCATCGCTGTCCGGCGCGTGGATGATCGCGGTGGGCGGATGGCTCGGTGCGCACCTGCATGCGACCGATGTGCTCGTCGCGCTCCACGGCGTGGGTGCCGGAATCGCGCCGCAGCTGGGCACGGCGGTCGTGGCCATCACGATCGTCGCGTTCCTGCCGGTGATCGCGATGAACATCTACAGCGCGAAGCTGACGGCCATCACCAGCGTGGACTCGTTCCGGAAGGTGGAGCCGACCGCGAAGGCACGGATCGCGGCGATCGTCTTCGTCGTGCTGCTGCAGTTCGGCGTCGCGATGCGCATCTACGCGTCCGGTTCCGGCCTGTCGGTGCTCAACATCTATCTGGTGGTGATGCTGTATTTCCTGGTGCCGTGGACGGCAGTCAACCTGACCGACTATTTCTTCGTGCGCAAGGGGCGTTACGCGGTGCCGCATTTCTTTCGCCCGCGCGACAGCCTGTACGGGAACTGGGGCGGACGCGGCCTGCTTTCGTACCTGATCGGGTTCGTGTCGATGGTGCCGTTCTTCTGCATCTTCGACGGCGACCGCGAGGTCTATGTCGGCCCGCTCGCGAAGGCGATGGGCAGTGTCGACCTGGCCTGGCTCGTGGGGCTGATCGTCTCGGCGCTCGCGTACTACGTGCTGTGCCGGTCGCTCGACCTGCGGCGCGAGGAAGCGGAAATCGCGCACATCGAAGCGCACATGCCGGAGTTCACCACCGGCGAGAAAAAGCGCGGCTGACCCGGCACGCCAGGATCATTCATCGAGCAGGATAATCAAGATGACTAAATACTACGACTACATCATTGTGGGCGCCGGGTCGGCGGGATGCGTGCTGGCGAACCGCCTGACCGAGGATTCGAACGTCAGCGTGCTGGTTCTGGAGTACGGCGGAAGCGATCGCAGCGTGATCATCCAGATGCCGAGCGCGTTCTCGATGCCGATGAACACGAAGCGGTTCAACTGGCACTACGAGACGGCGCCGGAACGGAACCTGGACGGACGCCGCCTGCATTGCCCGCGCGGCAAGGTGCTCGGCGGCTCGTCGTCGATCAACGGCCTGGTCTACATTCGCGGGCATGCGTGCGATTTCGACGAATGGGAATCGCTCGGCGCGCGCGACTGGGGATACCGCAACTGCCTGCCGTATTTCCGCAAGGCCGAGAGCTACAAGTTCGGCGGCGACGAATATCGCGGCGCGGACGGCCCGCTGAGCACCAACAACGGCAACAACATGCAGAACCCGCTGTACGGCGCATGGGTGGAAGCGGGGGCCGAGGCCGGCTACATCAAGACCGACGATTGCAACGGCTACATGCAGGAAGGGTTCGGCGCGATGCACATGACGGTCAAGAACGGCGTTCGGTGGTCGACCGCGAACGCGTACCTGCGCCCGGCGATGCGGCGACCCAACCTGACCGTTCTCACCCATGCGATGACGCGCCGGATCGTGATGGAAGGCAAGCGCGCGGTCGGCGTGGTCTACGAGCAGGGCGGCGTCCAGCACACGGTACGCTGCACGCGCGAAGTGCTGGTGTCGTCGGGGCCGATCGGCTCGCCGCATCTGCTGCAGCGCTCGGGGATCGGGCCGGCCGACGTGTTGAACAAGGCAGGGATCGAGGTCGTGCACGACCTGCCGGGCGTCGGCGAGAATCTTCAGGATCACTCGGAAATCTACATTCAATACGAGTGCAAGGAGCCGGTGTCGCTCAACGGCAAGATGGGGCTGCTCGGCAAGGCGATGATCGGCCTGCGCTGGCTGCTGTTCAAGGACGGGTTGGGTGCCAGCAACCATTTCGAGGCAGGCGGGTTCATCCGTTCCGAAGCAGGGCTGCGCTGGCCCGACATCCAGTTCCACTTCCTGCCGGCGGCGATGCGTTACGACGGCGACAAGCCGTACAAGGGGCACGGCTTCATGGTGCTCACGGGGCCGAACAAGCCCAAGAGCCGCGGGCACGTTCGGGTTCGCTCCGCCGATCCGTACGAGCATCCGGAGATCCGGTTCAACTATCTCGACCGCGAGGAAGATCGCGAGGGGTTCCGTCGCTGCGTGCGCCTCACGCGCGAGATCGTCGGGCAGCCGGCCATGGATCGCTTCCGCGGCGTGGAGCTGGCACCCGGCCCGGACGTGACGACGGACGACGAGATCGATGCGTTCGTGCGTGCCAACATGGAAAGCACGATGCATCCGTGCGGCTCGTGCCGGATGGGCGAGGACGCGATGGCCGTGGTGGATTCGGAATTGCGCGTGCGCGGCGTTCAGGGCCTGCGCGTCATCGATTCGTCGGTGTTTCCGACCGAGCCGAACGGGAACCTGAACGCGCCGACCATCATGCTGGCTGAGCGGGCGGCCGATCTGGTGCGCGGGCGGAAGACGCTCGCGCCGTCCGATGCGTCGGTCGGCTTCGTCGAGAACTGGGAAGCGCAGCAGCGCACGGGCGTTCCCAAGCGCAAGGTGGCCGCTTAAGCGCGGCGCACGGCGGCGCGCGTTCGGCGGTCACGTCACCGATCGCGCGCCGCCTCCGGCGACACCGCGCCGCACGCGCGGATCACGAGCTGCACGACCTCTTCGGTCGTCTCGGCGAAAGCCTTCTGCGTGAGCGCGCGCTTGCCGCTCAGCGCGCGGATCTGCGCATCGAAATCCGCATAGTGCTGGGTGGTCGCCCAGATCAGGTACATCAATGCGTGCGGATCGATCGGCGCGAGCAGGCCGCGCGCGATCCAGCCTTCGATCACCTTCACGCGCGTGTCGAACCACGGCTTCACGCGCTCCGACAGGATGTCCTGCATGTGCGCGGCGCCGTGGATGATCTCGTTCGCCCAGACCTTCGAGCCGAGCGGGCGCCGTCGCGACAGATCCATCTTCGCGCGCACGTAGCTGGCGATCGCTTCGACCGGATCGTCGCCGGTCTCGAACGATCCGGCCGCGCGGTGCCAGTCTTCGAACAGGTCGTCGAGCACACGGCGGTACAGCGCAAGCTTCGTCGGGAAGTAGTAATGCAGGTTCGCCTTCGGCAGGCCCGCGCGCTCCGCGATCATCGCGGTGCTCGCGCCGTCGAGCCCGCGCTCCGCGAACACGGCTTCCGCGCAGGCCAGCAGATGCGCTTCGTTGGACTCGCGGATGTGTGCCTTGCGTCGCCGCAAAGGCGTGCCCGTTTCGTCGTCGCCGATGGTGTCGGCGGCCGCCTGGTCATGTCTCATCGTTGCCCTCGCGCGGCATGCATGCCGCGTTGGGCTTCATTCTAGCCGCTGGTTCGCATCGAACGCACGCGCTGGCCCACATCGGCACGCGCGGTGCTGCGATGCGGTGGCACGTTTCTCGCTCGATCGATTTACGCAAGAAAGACATTGCGCTGCGCATTTTGATCGTCTAAAACCTGTCCAATCGGACAGGATTCGACGAGCGGCGGAACGTAGTGCCAACCCTGACGCCGTTTGATCGGACGAATCGCGCGAACGATGCGCATCTGCACCTCGCAGGTGCGGGTTTGCCCCGACGGCTGCAATGCGCGCACCGGCATCGGCCGGGATGACGGCATGACCGACCCCACAGGAGCGATACGAATGGACACGGTATCGGAAACAGTGAAGCGGGCAGGATTCGACACGTCGATCAAGGTCGACGGCAGGCGGTTGTGGGACAGCCTGATGGAGGTCGCGAAGATCGGCGCCACGCCGAAAGGCGGCGTCTGCCGCCTCGCGCTGACCGATCTCGACAAGGCCGGCCGCGACCTGATCGTCGGCTGGGCGAAAGCCGCCGGCTGCGCGGTGACGGTCGATACGATGGGCAACGTGTTCATGCGCCGCGCGGGCCGCGTGGCCGACGCGGCGCCGGTCGTCACCGGGTCGCACGCGGACTCGCAGCCGACGGGCGGCCGCTTCGACGGCATCTACGGCGTGCTCGGCGGTCTCGAAGTGATTCGCACTCTGAACGATCGCGGCATCGAGACCGAACACCCGGTCGAGGTCGTGATCTGGACCAACGAGGAAGGCTCGCGCTTCGCGCCGGCGATGGTGGCGTCGGGCGTGTTCGCCGGCGTGTTTACGCTCGAGTACGGGCTGTCGCGCAAGGACGTCGACGGCAAGACGATCGGCGAGGAACTCGCGCGCATCGGCTACGCGGGCGACGTGCCGTGCGGCGGCCGCAAGCTGCACGCGGCGTTCGAGCTGCATATCGAGCAGGGGCCGATTCTCGAGGCCGAGTGCAAGACGATCGGCGTCGTGACGGACGCGCAGGGGCAGCGCTGGTACGAGATCACGTTCACCGGCCAGGAAGCGCACGCGGGGCCGACGCCGATGCCACGCCGCCGCGACGCGCTGCTCGGGGCGTCGCGCGTGGTGGACCTCGTCAACCGGATCGGCCTCGATCACGCGCCGTTCGGCTGCGCGACGGTCGGGATGATGCAGGTTCACCCGAACTCGCGCAACGTGATCCCGGGCCGCGTGTTCTTCACCGTCGATTTCCGTCATCCGGACGACGCCGTGCTCGCGAAGATGGACGCCGCGCTGCGCGACGGCGTCGCGCGCATCGCGGGCGAGATCGGGCTCGAAACCGAGCTCGAGCAGATTTTCTACTACGAGCCCGTCGCGTTCGATCCGGCCTGCGTGGCGGCCGTGCGCGACGCGGCCGAGCGCTTCGGCTACTCGCATCGCGACATCGTGTCGGGTGCGGGGCACGACGCGTGCTACCTGGCGCAGGTGGCGCCGACGTCGATGGTGTTCGTACCCTGCGTCGACGGCATCAGCCACAACGAGATCGAGGACGCGACGCCTGCGTGGATCGAGGCCGGCGCGAACGTGCTGCTGCACGCGATGCTGTCGCGTGCCTGCGAGCCGGCTTCATGACGGACGGGATATAGCGCGGCCGGCAGGCTGCGCACTGCGTGACATTGGCATTCCAAAGCATGACCGCCCCGACTGTGCATTCGCAGCCGGCGGGGACGGCTTTGTCTCCACCCAGTCGAAGGAACGCGTATGACCACCCAGCCAACCGGCGATATCGCCGCGCATCGCCTGTCGTCCACGCAACTCTCGTGCGAATTCGCCGATATCGCGCCGCTGCTCGATCCGACTGCCGCCGCGGCCGCCGCGAGCCGCTGCCACTACTGCTACGACGCGCCGTGCGTGCAGGCCTGCCCGACGCAGATCGACATCCCGGGCTTCATCCGCAAGATCGGCAACGGCAACCTGAAGGGCGCCGCGACCGACATCCTGTCCGCGAATCCGCTCGGCGGGATGTGCGCACGCGTGTGCCCGACCGAGATCCTGTGCGAAGGCGCGTGCGTGCGCAATCACCAGGATGCGCAGCCGGTCGCGATCGGCGCGCTGCAGCGGCATGCGACCGACTGGGCGATGGCGAGCGGCGCGGTGCGCTTCACGCGTGCGCCCGATACGGGGCGGCACGTCGCGGTGGTCGGCGCGGGGCCGGCCGGGCTCGCGTGCGCGCACCGGCTCGCGCTCGCCGGGCATCGCGTCACGCTGTTCGATGCGCGACCGAAGGCGGGCGGCCTGAACGAATACGGGATCGCCGCGTACAAGACCGTCGACGATTTCGCGCAGCGCGAAGTCGAGTGGTTGCTGTCGGTCGGCGGCATCGCGCTGGAGACGGGCGTCGCGCTCGGCCGCGACGTGACGCTCGACGCGCTGCGCGAGCGGCACGACGCGGTGTTTCTCGCGATGGGCCTCGGCGGCGTGCGCACGCTCGCGATCGACGGCGAGCAATTGACCGGCGTGATGAACGCGGTCGACTTCATCGAGCAGGTGCGCCAGGCCGACGCGCTGGAGAACGTGCCGGTCGGGCGGCGCGTGGTCGTGATCGGCGGCGGCAATACGGCGATCGACGCGTCCGTGCAGAGCCGCAAGCTCGGCGCGCAGCGCGTGACGATGGTGTACCGGCGCGGCGCGGACGCGATGAGCGCGACCTGGGCCGAACGCGAATTCGCGCAGAAGTGCGGCGTCACGCTCGTCACGCACGCAAAACCGGTGCGCATCGCGGGCGCGAACGGGCACGTGACGGGCGTCGAATTCGAGGCCGCGTCGGGTGAGCGCTTCACCGTCGACGCGGACATGGTGCTGAAGGCGATCGGCCAGACGCTGGTGCCGGACGGTGTCGCGGCCACGCTGCTGACCGAGGACGGGTCGCGCATCGCGGTCGACGCGGACGGGCGCACGGCCTTGCCCGACGTGTGGGCCGGCGGCGATTGCGCGGCGACGGGCGGCATCGACCTGACGGTGCAGGCCGTGCAGGACGGCAAGCGCGCGGCGGCCGCGATCGACGCGGCGCTCGCGCAGCGCGACGCCCGGGCCGCGTGAGCGCGCGATACGCACCTGCACCGCGGACCCCGCGCGCACCACGATAAACGCTCTCACCGACACGGAGCCGAACATGGCCGATCTTCGCTGCACCATCGCAGGCATCACTTCGCCGAATCCGTTCTGGCTGGCCTCCGCGCCGCCGACCGACAAGGCATACAACGTCAACCGCGCATTCGAGGCGGGCTGGGGCGGCGTCGTGTGGAAGACGCTCGGGCTCGATCCGCACGTCGTCAACGTCAGCTCGCGCTACGGCGCGGTGCAGTGGAACGGCCAGCGGATCGCCGGGCTGAACAACATCGAGCTGATCACCGACCGGCCGCTCGACGTGAACCTGAAGGAGATCGCGCAGGTGAAGCGCGACTGGCCCGACCGCGCGCTGATCGTGTCGCTGATGGTGCCGTGCAACGAGCGCGACTGGAAATGGATCCTGCCGCTCGTCGAGGATACGGGCGCCGATGCGGTCGAGCTGAACTTCGGCTGCCCGCACGGGATGAGCGAGCGCGGGATGGGTGCGGCGGTCGGCCAGGTGCCGGAATACGTCGAGATGGTCACGCGCTGGGTCAAGGAAGGCACGAAGCTGCCGTGTCTCGTGAAGCTCACGCCGAACATCAGCGACATCCGGATGGGCTCGCGCGCCGCGTACAAGGGCGGCGCGGACGGCGTGTCGCTGATCAACACGATCAACTCGATCGTCGCGGTGGACCTCGACCAGATGGCGCCGATGCCGACCGTCGACGGCAAGGGCACGCATGGCGGCTATTGCGGCCCGGCGGTCAAGCCGATCGCGCTGAACATGGTCGCCGAGATCGCGCGCGACCCGGAGACGCCCAACCTGCCGATCTCCGGCATCGGCGGGATTTCGTCGTGGCGCGACGCGGCCGAGTTCATGGTGCTCGGCGCCGGCAGCGTGCAGGTGTGCACCGCCGCGATGCATTACGGATTCCGGATCGTGTCGGATCTCGTCGACGGGCTGTCGAACTGGATGGACGAGAAGGGCTACGCGACGCTCGACGACATACGCGGCCGCGCGGTACCGAACGTCACCGACTGGAAATACCTGAACCTGAAGTACGACATCAAGGCGCGCATCGACCAGGACCGCTGCATCCAGTGCGGGCTGTGCCATATCGCATGCGAGGACACGTCGCACCAGGCGATCACCGCATTGAAGGACGGCGTGCGGCATTTCGAAGTGGTGGACGCGGCGTGCGTCGGGTGCAATCTTTGCATGCATGTGTGTCCGGTCGAGCAATGCATCACGATGGAGCGGGTCGATGCGGGCGACTACGCGAACTGGACCACGCATCCGAACAACCCGGCGCGGGCTGATGCGGGTGCGAGCCCGGCGGAACCCGCGAAACACGAGAAGCACGCGAAGGCGGCCTGACCGACGTCCGGCGGCGCGGTATCGCCCGCGCTGCCGCTTGTGTCCTGTTCTGCCGGCATCGCACGATGCCGGCGTCGACGTTTACGTGGAGCGCATTCGATGAAACCAGCAGCGATTCCCGCCGAACCCGACAGCGCCGCGGCGCCGGCCGGCAGCCTGTACAACGACGACCTCGCGCCGACGACGGCGGCGCAGCGCACGTGGCGCTGGTATCACTTCGCGGCGCTGTGGGTCGGGATGGTGATGAACATCGCGTCGTACATGCTCGCGGCCGGGCTGATCCAGGAAGGCATGTCGCCGTGGCAGGCGGTGCTGACGGTGCTGCTCGGCAACCTGATCGTGCTCGTGCCGATGCTGTTGATCGGTCATGCGGGTGCGAAGCACGGGATTCCGTACGCGGTGCTCGTGCGGGCGTCGTTCGGCACGCAGGGCGCGAAGCTGCCCGCGCTGTTGCGCGCGATCGTCGCGTGCGGCTGGTACGGCATCCAGACGTGGCTCGGCGGCAGCGCGATCTACACGCTGCTGAACATCCTAACCGGCAACGCGCTGCACGGCGCCGCGCTGCCGCTCGTCGGCATCTCGCTCGGGCAGCTCGCGTGCTTCATCGTGTTCTGGGCGCTGCAGCTGTACTTCATCCTGCACGGCACCGATTCGATCCGCTGGCTCGAAAGCTGGTCCGCGCCGATCAAGGTCGTGATGTGCGTCGCGCTCGTGTGGTGGGCGACGTCGCAGGCGGGCGGCGTCGGCTCGATGCTGTCGGCGCCGTCGCAGTTCGTCGCGGGCGGCAAGAAGGCCGGGCTGTTCTGGGCGACGTTCTGGCCGGGCCTGACCGCGATGGTCGGCTTCTGGGCGACGCTCGCGTTGAACATTCCCGACTTCACGCGCTTCGCGCATTCGCAGCGCGACCAGATGATCGGGCAGTCGATCGGGTTGCCGCTGCCGATGGCGCTGCTGTCGGTGGTGTCGGTCGTCGTGACGTCGGCCACCGTCGTGATCTACGGCAACGCGATCTGGGATCCGATCGACCTGACGAGCCGGATGACCGGCATCGGCGTGGGCATCGCGCTCGTGATCCTCACGCTCGACACGATGTGCTGCAACCTCGCGGCGAACCTCGTCGGCCCCGCATACGATTTCTCGAGCCTGTGGCCGAAGGCGATCTCGTATCGCGCCGGCGGGATGATCACCGCGACGATCGCGATCGTGATGATGCCGTGGAAGATCCTCGCAACGACGGACGGCTATATCTTCACCTGGCTCGTCGGCTATTCGGCGCTGCTCGGGCCGGTCGCGGGCATCCTGATGGTCGACTACTTCCTGATTCGCGGCACGCGGCTCGACACGCGCGCGCTGTTCGACGAGCGCGGCGACTTCAGCTATGCGCGCGGCTGGAACCCGGCCGCACTGGCGGCGCTCGCCGTCGGCGTGCTGCCGAACCTGCCCGGCTTCCTGCACACCGCGTTCCCGGCGTCGTTTCCGAACGTGCCGGCGTTCTTCAACACGCTTTACACGTATGCGTGGTTCGTCGGCCTCGTGCTGGCGTCCGGCGTGTACGGCACCTGGATGAAGTGGCGTGCGGCGCAGCGCGCGCAGATCGCGAACGCGTGATGCGCGAACGCATGCGGCACCCGACAGTCAACGAGGAGGCAACGACATGGCAATCCTGATTCGCGGCGGCACCGTGGTCGATGCGGACCGCACCTATCGCGCGGACGTACTGTGTGCCGACCCGCAGGACGGCGGCACGATCCTGCAGATCGCCGAGACGATCGACGCGCCGGCCGGCGCGACGGTGGTCGATGCGCACGACCAGTACGTGATGCCGGGCGGCATCGATCCGCATACGCACATGGAACTGCCGTTCATGGGCACGACGGCCAGCGACGATTTCTATTCGGGTACGGCCGCGGGGCTCTCGGGCGGCACGACGAGCATCATCGACTTCGTGATCCCGAGCCCGAAGCAGCCGCTGATGGACGCGTTTCACGAATGGCGCGGCTGGGCCGAGAAGGCGGCCGCCGACTACGGCTTCCACGTGGCCGTCACGTGGTGGGACGAATCGGTGCACCGCGACATGGGCACGCTCGTACGCGAGCACGGCGTGTCGAGCTTCAAGCACTTCATGGCGTACAAGAACGCGATCATGGCCGACGACGAGGTGCTCGCGAACAGCTTCTCGCGTTCGCTCGAACTCGGCGCGCTGCCGACCGTGCACGCGGAGAACGGCGAGCTCGTGTTCCAGTTGCAGAAGGCGCTGCTCGCGCGCGGGATGACGGGGCCGGAGGCGCATCCGCTGTCGCGCCCGCCGGAGGTCGAAGGCGAGGCCGCGAACCGTGCGATCCGCATCGCGCAGGTGCTCGGCGTGCCGGTGTATATCGTGCACGTGTCGTCGAAGGACGCGGTCGATGCGATCACGCGCGCGCGCAGCGAGGGGCTGCGCGTGTTCGGCGAAGTGCTGCCGGGCCATCTGGTGATCGACGAGGCCGTGTATCGCGACCCGGACTGGACGCGTGCGGCCGCGCACGTGATGAGCCCGCCGTTCCGCTCGGCCGCGCATCGCGAGGCGCTGTGGCGCGGGCTGCAGGCCGGCCAGCTGCAGACGACGGCGACCGATCACTGCGTGTTCTGCGCGTCGCAGAAGGCGATGGGCCGCGAGGACTTCACGAAGATCCCGAACGGCTGCGGCGGCGTCGAGGACCGCATGTCGGTGCTGTGGCATCACGGCGTGAATCAAGGCCGCATCACGCCGAACGAGTTCGTGCGGATCACGTCGACGAACGCCGCGCAGATCTTCAACCTGTATCCGCGCAAGGGGGCGGTGCAGGTCGGCGCCGATGCCGACCTGGTCGTATGGGACCCGGCCGCGACGAAGACGATCTCGGTGAAGACCCATCACCAGCAGGTCGACTTCAACGTGTTCGAAGGAATGACGGTGCAGGGCGTCGCGACCCACACGCTCACGCGCGGCGCGCTCGCGTGGGCCGACGGCGAGCTGCGTGCGGTGCGCGGTGCGGGCCGTTACCTGAAGCGGCCGCCCGCGGCCGGCTACTACGAGGCCGCGCGCATCGCGAACCGGCTGCGCGAGCCGCATCCGGTCGAGCGCGCCGGCTGAACGCGCACGAAACCGGCTCGAGGCCGGTTCGCAACGGGTTCGAAACGGGCACGCGCGCTGCGCAATCAGCGCGCGTCGCCCGTGTTTGCCTCGTGGATCGGAATCACGGTGCGCGCGCCGCACTGGCGCAGCAGGTCGCGCAGTTCGTTGATGACCGGAAACACCTCGTGGTTCCAGTCGGCGCCTTGCCGGTCGTGCGCTTCCTGCTCGCGCTCGACGATCCAGCGATCCTCGCGGAAGATCCGCTCGGTGAACCAGACGAGCAGCGGCCACGCGAGATCGAGCGCGAACGGAATGCCCGGCTTGTGGATCGACAGCAGTCCGAACGTGCGGTTGGTGCGCTGTTGCGCGTCGAGCGGCACGTAGACGATCCACAGGTCCATCACGAGCGTGCCTTCGCTCGAGCGGATCTGCAGCGTCTGGTACGGGTAGCCCGTGCGCACCGTCATCACGCTCTTGTCGGCCTGGTCGGTCGGTTTCTTGCTGGCGCCGAACACGAGCGCCTCGCCGACCGGCTGCTTGCCTTCCATGCGTGCGAACGTGTAGTCGACCTCGACCCAGTCGTCGCCGCGCCGGCGGCCGACGCTGCGTGCGCGCATCTGTCCCATCTGCTTGCGATGCAGGAACTGATGGTTCATGTCCATCAGGTTCTCGTGCATGAACGAGTAGTGGCACTTGACCTCGCGACCGAAGCGGCGCGTCTTGTACGCGGGATCGTCCGCCGATTCCAGCGCGGGGAACGGGCGTTCGTCCGCGAGCGTCGCGTCGCCGGGGAACACGAAGATCAGCCCGTGCGCCTCGCGGCACGGATACGCGCGCACGCCGTTGGGCAGGCGCTCGCGGCCGAGGTACGGCACGTCGACACAGCGGCCGCTGTCGCACGCGTAGGTCCAGCCGTGGTAGCAGCAGCGCAGCGTTTCGCCGCTCACGACGCCCGCATGCAGCGGCACCTGGCGGTGCGCGCAACGATCTTCGAGCGCGTAGACGGCGCCGGATTCGGTGCGCACGAGCACGATCGGATCGCCGGCGAAGCGCACGCCGAGCGTCTTGCCGCGCTTGAGTTCGCGCGACCACGCGAGCGGATACCAGTGATCGGGATGGATGGGCACGCGGCGCAGGTCGCGCACGACCGAGCCACTGGACGGTTCTTCGAGAGCACTGCTGTCAGACAAAGGCACTGCGCGCATGCGTGACGCCTCCTGGCTGGCTGGAGAGTTCCGAGCGCCGCGCGGTGCGCGGCGGGGGACTGATCTGGAGAAGTCTACGCGAAGTTTGCCCGCGAAGCTGACCCGATGCGGGTTTGCCCGGCCCGGACAGCATGCGTTTCGTTGACGCAGCGCAAACGCGGCCGGCGGCGCGGGCCGGCCGGGTCAGCGCGCACACCGGCCGCCGCGGCGCCGGCGGTCCCTCACAGGCCGGCGTCGCGCCACAGCACCGCGTCGGCGCGGTACAGCGCCGGAAAGCGCTGCTTCAGCCCGGCGACCTTCGGCAGGTCGTTGAACGCGATGTACGGCGCGTCGGGATGCAGCTCGAGGTAGTTCTGGTGATACGCCTCCGCCGGATAGAAGCCCTTGTACGGCTCGACGCGCGTGACGACGGGCGCCGGGAACGTGTGCGCGGTGCCCAGCTGCGCGATGTAGGCGGTCGCGACCGCGCGCTGCTGCGCGGTGGTCGGGAAGATCGCGGAGCGGTATTGCGGCCCTTCGTCGGGCCCCTGACGGTTGAGTTCGGTCGGGTCGTGCGCGACCGAGAAGAACACCTGCAGCAACCGGCCGTAGGTGACCTGCGTCGGGTCGTAGACGATGCGCACCGATTCCGCATGGCCCGTCAGCCCGCTGCCGACCAGCGCGTAGTGCGCGGTTTCGGAGGCGCCGCCCGCGTAGCCGGCCGTGACCTGCTTCACGCCCTTCACGTGCTCGAACACGCCCTGCACGCCCCAGAAGCAGCCGCCGGCGAGCACGGCCGTTTCCTCGTGGGAGGCGCCCGGGGTTTCGTCGAGCGTCGGCGCGGGCACGGAGCGCATCGGTTCCGCGGAACTGACGACGCGCTGGTAGCCAAACACGGCGGCGGCCGCGATGGCGATCGCGCCGATGCGGCGCAGCATGGCCGCCCGCCGCCGCGGTGCGGAATCGCGAGTGGATGTCGGAATCATGAGTTGCTCCTTCGAAATGCGGGACGGAATAAGGTGGACGCGAGGTGGACGGCAGGCGGCGCGCGTGACGGCGTCCGCCACTGCGTGCGCGTTCAGCCGAACGTAAACGCATAGGCATCGACGCCGGCATCGAGAAACTCGATCGAGAACGTGCGGTCGGCGATCGCGCCCGGTTGCCGGACGAGCTGGTACAGGCGCTGGCCGGTGACGGTGCCGTAGCCCTGCGCGTCGACGTCCGTGCCGTGTGCCGCGCCGGGCGCCGCGCCGTCGAGCGTCACGCGAAAGCGCACCGGCCTGCCGTTCGCGCCCGGGCCGAGCACGAGGTGCAGGTCGCGCGCATGGAAGCGGTAGACGATCCGGCCGACCGGCGCGGCGAGCGTCGCGCGCTCGGCGCCGACTTGCCATGTGCCGGCGAGGCCCCAGTCGTTCAGGTCGGGATGCGCGGGCGCGTCGTAACGGTGTGCCGCGTCGCGCACGACACCGCCCGGCGACGTGAAGTCGTCCGCGCGCGCATAGCCGACGTAGGTTTCGGGCGAGCGGACGTCCGCGCTGTCGGCCGCCGCGAGCGCGCCCTTCGCGGGTGCGCCGGCGAGCCCGAGCGGCACGTTCAGCGCTTCCGGGTGGCCGGCTTCGGCGAGCAGCGACTGGATCGCGCGTTCCGACTGCGCGTATTCGCCTTCGCCGAAGTGGTGGTGGCGGATCCGCCCTTGCGCGTCGACGAAGTAGTGCGCGGGCCAGTATTCGTTGCCGAACGCGCGCCAGATCGCATAACCGTTGTCGATCGCGACCGGGTAGTCGATGCCCAGGTCGTGCACGGCCTTCTTCACGTTGCCGATGTCGCGCTCGAACGCGAACTCCGGTGCGTGCACGCCGATCACGACGAGGCCGTACGGCGCGTACTTGCGCGCCCAGGCGGTCGTGTACGGCAGCGTGCGCAGGCAGTTGATGCACGAATACGTCCAGAAATCGACGAGCACGACCTTGCCGCGCAGGCCGGCCGCGCTCAGCGGCGGCGAATTCAGCCACTGCGCGGCGCCGTCGAGCGACGGCAGCGTGCCTTCGACGGGCAGCGCGGCCGGTGCCTGCGGCGCCGGGGTCGTGCCGGCGGTGCGCATCATCGCGGCGCCGGCCGCCGGTGCATCACCGGACGTCGCGGCCATCATTGCGCTGTCGGGCGCGGCACCGTTGCCGCCGGCGGTATCGCTGGTCGCGGACGTCGCCGCCGGCGCGCCATGCGAGCGGCCGCCGAGCCGGTCGACGAGCTTCGTCTCGAGGCCGCCCGTCGTGACGGTCGACAACTGCGCGAGCGCCCCCGTGTCGAGGCCGAGCGCGATCGCGCCGACGCCGGCCAGCAGCGCCGCGCCGATCCCGCGCTTGATCCATTCGCCGGCGCCGAGCGAGCGCTTCATCGCGGCGAACACCTTGCCGCCGATCACGAGCGCGACGCCGAGCGACGTCGCCGCGCCGGCCGCATACGCAACCAGCAGCAACGTCGTGCCGACGCTCGCGCCGCGCAGCGCGGCGCCGGTCAGCACGAGCCCGAGGATCGGACCCGCGCACGGGGCCCACAGCAGGCCGGTCGCGACGCCGAGCAGCAGCGAAGACGCGGGGCCGGCCGGGCGGCCGTCGCGCTGCGCGAACCCGGTGAGGCGGTTGCCGGCCGCGACGAGCGGGCGCGTCAGGTGCTCGGCGAAGCGCGGCAGCAGCAGCGTCAGGCCGAACACCGCGAGCAGCACGATGGCGAGCCAGCGGCCGGCCTGGTTGGCCTGCGCGACCCAGCCGCCGCCGACGGCGGCGAGCGTCGCGACGACGGCGAACGTGAGCGCCATGCCGATCAGCAGCGGCAGGCCGGAACGCACGAACGGCTGGTCGGCGCGCGCGAACACGAACGGCAGCACGGGCAGGATGCACGGGCTCAGGATCGTGAGCACGCCGCCGAGATAGGCAAGGACGATGAGCAGCATGGAGCGGTCTCCGGTCGTTCAGGAAGGCGGCGGCCCGTCAGGCGGCGGCCGGGTGGAAGGCGAGCGCGAGCCCGTTCATGCAGTAGCGCAGGCCGGTGGGCGGCGGGCCGTCGTCGAACACGTGGCCGAGATGGCCGCCGCAGCGGCGGCAGTGCACTTCGGTGCGCGACATCCCGTACGACGGATCGAGCGCGGTCGCGACCGCGTGGTCGAGCGGCTTCCAGAAGCTCGGCCAGCCGGTGTGGCTGTCGAACTTGGTGTCCGACGAGAACAGCGCGAGGTCGCAGCCGGCGCACGCGAACGTGCCGTGGCGGTGCTCGCCGTTCAGCGGGCTGCTGTACGGCGGCTCGGTGCCGGCGTCGCGCAGCACCGTGTATTGGGCGGGCGTGAGGCGGCGGTGCCATTCGGCGTCGCTGCGGGTGATCTCGAACGGGGCGGCCGTCGGTCCGGCGGCGGGCGGCGCGGCGAACGCGCGGCCGACCAGCGCACGGCGGCCCGTCGACGACAGCGCCGCGAGTGCCGCAAGGCCGGTCGCGCCGGCGAACAGCAGATGTCTGCGGGTGGGCATGATGGGCTCCTGGAAGCAGGTCCTGAAAACATGCGCACAGAGTAGGTGGCGGGCGGTGTCGAAGTCCTCACGGAAAGTTAAATGAATTGTGATTATTTTCCGGGTGATCCGGCCAAGTCCGACGAAATCCGTCTGAGCCGCGTCGGATAAGGGTTTGCGGGGAATCGGTGGTCCGCCCAATTCCGCGGAAATCCCGCACGAGCCGCAACTTTTTAGTGTCTTTTTAGTGTTCGTGGCGTGGGGTAGGCTCTGCTGAGGATGCGCGGGCCGATCGGATCACGATATCGATGGAGGGCGATCATGGGGGCATTGACGGTCAGGCAAATCGAAGCTGCGAAGGCGACCGGAAAGCGGTATTTCCTGTCGGATGGGCGTGGACTGTTCCTGCGCGTGGGGCCGGCCGGCGGGAAATCTTGGTTTGTTCGCGTCAGTATCAATGGCAAGCAATGCGATAAGCCGCTCGGCAAGACGTGGGCGCGCTCGACGACCGATGCGCAGTTATCGCTAGAGGATGCGCGCGCAGCGGCTGCGACGATTCGTTCACACGCGCGCGACGGCGTGGACTACCTCGAAGCGAAGAAGCGTGAACGCCAGGCCAAGGTTGAACAAGCGGTGACGGCGGACCTCACATTCGGCGACTTATTCGATGCGTGGTTCGCGACGGTCAACAAGAAGCGCGGCAAGAAAGGCCGAAAGGATGGCGGTAAGTCGCTTCGAGCTGCGATGGAAAAGCATGTGCTGCCGACTCTTCGTGCTCACCGGATCGCAGGCGTGTTTGCGTCGAACGTTCTGCCGCTGCTTACCGCGATTTCCGATGTGGGATACAACCGCCAAGCGGTCGAGATGCTGATAACCATCCAACAAATGATTCGATGGGGCGAGCGTAATCAGCCGTGGAAGCGCTTGTTGATCGATTGCGATGTGCTTGCGCTTGCAAAAGAGGATGTTGTTTCAGGCGATTACGATCCGGTGCGTGGCAACGAACGCGATCGGACGCTTACGGACGACGAAATCTGCATGCTCGGTGAACTGATTCCGGCCGCTCGGCTTCCATGCTCCATTGCGTCAGCGGTATGGGTGATGCTCGCTTGCGGAACGCGCGTCGGCGAAACAGTCCTGACGCGATGGACCGATCTTGACTTCAAGGCACGGACGTGGACCATCCCAAAGGAACACACGAAGTCGAACACGGCGATCACAATTCACCTTTCCGATTTCGTCCTCGCGCAGTTTGCGGCGCAGCAGGTCGTGCGCGCCGGCGTGCCGGAGGGCGACGCACGGCGCGATTATGTGTTCCCGTCGGAAAAGGGTAAGCTGCCGCACGTCAGCATCCATACGACCTGCGGGGCTATCCGTAATCGGCAACGCCCAAAGGATGCGCCGACCGAGGGTCGCACGAGGGCAACCGATGCGCTCACTGTCCCGGGGGGGCAATGGAAATGTCACGACTTGCGTCGGACGTGCGCAACGATGATGCAATCGCTGGGCATTCCGGAAAGCATCGTGCATCGATGTCTGAACCACGCACGAAACGATCCGCTTGATCGGATCTATCTGCAGTTCGATTATGACGCGCAGATGCGCGACGCTTGGCGGCGATGGGGTGACCGCCTGTCGGTACTAGTTGGCACGGGTACGGAAAACGTACGTTTTCTGTTCTCGCCCTAATCGGAGAGGGCATCTCCGCAGAGGGAAGGAGGAAGATGTAACCCTGATAATACGACTTATCACGGTTATAAGTCCGTCGTCGGCACTCCGACGTCCGCGGTTGCTGGGGGGCGGCGACTCCGCAGGCTACAATCGACGGCATTCAGCCTTGATCGAACCGTAATAAGAATCGGGAGCAACCCGTGACCGTCCTCGCCATCGATAATCAAACGCTCGCAGATACAATCGAGCGTGCACAAGCGTTCTTGGCCACGCAGCCGCAAAAAAGGGCAGCCGACAATTGGTGTCGCTACTTGCGCGACGATCGCGATAGCCGCACCTTTTTCGACGCGACGCCCATGACGCAGTCGACGGTATTCGGAGTGAAGGTGGCCGAGGCGGTCGCGAGAGCGTATTTGGCGTGCGTCGAGGGGCAAGAGGCTGAACTGGCTCCGACTGTTGCCCAGGTCAGAAAGCTGCAGGCTTCGGCTTCTGCCTTTGAGGCGGACCTTGATTCGGCCGGGTCATGGGTCATCGGCGATCGGACGGATCCGGCTTTTCGCGAACCACTTAGCCGTATTTGTGCCGCACCTTCTCGCGTGCCGCCGCGATCGGCGGGCCGGTTGCCGCTGGGAGATCGACGGGCATTTGTTCTCCACCTTGCCCGTTCGTTGTACGTGCTTAGCTCAAGTTTCCCGACGAAATTTCTGATGGTGGCTACGGTTCTTGCTTGGGAGGAGACGAGCGATCGCACGATTCGCTCGATTCTCACACCCGCTGTGAGGTCGACGATTGCCGCTCAGGCCGCTTCCGAAAGAGTGGCGGGTATCGCCAGCGAAAATGCGACTCACCATCTGATCAGCCGGGTCAGCGTGAATCCAGTATCGACTCCGTTGATTGGGGGCGACAGTAGGTCAGATGGCGAGAAAATCGCAGAGGCGTTGCGGTTGCTCCGGTCGCTCACCGATCCGACTGCCGCAACCGTCACGGTGGCGACATTGATGGAGCTCGCAGACGAGTTTGGCATCGCGCCCGTACAGCTTGAACAGCCGGCCGGATGAATTACCTAGGCTTTTGACATCAATTTCTTCCGGACGCTTTCCCCCTCCCGAGCGGAGAGATTGACGTAGCAGGGTTTGCGGGATGCTAGGCGAACATTGTGTCCATGCTCACAACTAGAAGGAAAAGCATGGCACGAGTTGATGCAACTACGATGGCGACGGCACTGAGGGTGATTTTGGCTCGACAACCTGGCAATAGTGCGAGCCGGCAGCGCGAACGCTTGCTTCAGGCTTTCTCTGCTTTCGGTCGTGTTACTACCGTGGAGGCAATGCGCTTCCTCGACATCCTCGATCCTCGTGCACGTGTGTGCGAGCTGCGTAAACGCGGGTATCAAATCGCAACCGTAACGGTCGCCCGTGCGAGTGAAAGTGGCGTGACGCACGCGGTCGGTGACTACGTGCTGCTCTCCACCGCACCGCGTGCGGCGGCGCTTCGCAATGATGGTGAATGGGTGCAGATGGATCTTCCCATGATCTATCCCGGATAGTTTATTGGGGCCCGACACCTTGTCCGTTGGCGAGTGACTCAAACGAGATTGCACTTGCACTGCCAGCGCGGGCGAACCGTACCGTGGCGCGGGTAGCGCGCCTACTTAAAGCATGTCGCTGGCGGGCATCGGCAGTTTCTACATAGAAACTTTAGGAATCGAGGGAGGTTGTGCGTGGTTGTCCGAGTGAAACTGTCGGGCTACTGAAGCGAGCAATTCCGAGGGCCGGCGGGGAAGGGGAACATAGTAAGGGCTATGTTACCCTTCATTTCGGGACATCGAGCGAACGCTCAGGCTCGTCGTGCTCACACGACTGAAGTTGCGTCGAGGCCCGGGTGCCGGTGGCGGGCAGAGGGGAGGCAGGAGACGCGGCACGAACCGACGCCGTAGTCTGCGCAGGTCGGCCGGGCAGATTCGGCTGGAGCAACAGTCAGGTTGTGCGACACCGGAAGCCGGACCACGTAGTCAGCGCGAGTGATGACACCCGCACCGGCCCGCTGGTTGTGTGAGCGCGGGCCGGGCGGAAAACGTTCGCGATTGCTCTGGGCGAGCGTGGCTGCGACAGGTGTAAGCCGGAGTTCATTGGTGGGCTGCCCGCCGCAGGCAGTGGTGGGGCGGAGGCCAGCGATTTGCGTGTGTGCAGCGGGATGAGGTAGGGTGCAGCTTTGACTTTGTTGCCGAGGCTGTTCATGAACAAGCAGGAACTCATTGACGCGGTCGCAGCGGGCGCGGGCGTCAGCAAAACCGACGCGAGCAAAACCGTCCAGGCGGTCCTGGACGCGATCACGGACGCGGTGAGTCGCGGGGAATCGGTACAGCTGATCGGTTTCGGCGCGTTTTCGCAGGGGCAGCGCACTGCCCGCACGGGACGTAATCCGACGACGGGCGCGGAGATTGCCATCCCGGCCGCGAATACTGTGAAGTTCACCGCCGGCAAGGCGTTCAAGGACGTGGTGAATGCACTGTGACGCAGCGTGATGTCGGGCAGGCCGCTTATGCGGGACTGCACCGTGAAATTGCTGATGTAGTTGCGTCGGCGCGCGAAGCGACGGCTCGCACGGTGAACGCCCTGATGACGGCGACCTATTGGGAGATCGGGCGACGAATCGTTGAGTTCGAGCAGGGCGGGGAGGGACGGGCCGCTTATGGCGAGGCGGTGATCTGCCGTTTGGGCGTCGATCTGTCAGAGCGATTCGGTCGCGGCTTCGGATGGCGCAATCTCGCACAGATGCGCGCTTTTTACTTGACGTGGCCTGCGGATCGGATTCTGCAGACACTGTCTGCACAATCCACGCCCGCCCGGATTGTCCCGACAGCGTCTGCAAAATCAACCAAGGCGGCGGTGAAGGCGTCGCCGGGCGTGGCGTTTGAGCTGAATGCTATCGCTCAGGCTTTTCCGTTGCCCTGGTCCATCGCTATCTTGAAGCGCTGGAGCAGGTGCAGCATGTTGGCATGCCTTCCTTTAACTTGCCGATCGAATCGGACTGATGCTGAACGTTTTCTGCCTGTCGCGGCGAATACGCCGGCGGTTGATGTGCACGGATAAATCTGCGAGCTGGCGCAGCCAATGCGTGATCCGTGTGTGGGCCTCGTAGTCGACAGTTTCTACGTAGAAACTCAAGGAAGCGAGTCACGGCGTGTGTAGTTGTATCGTCAAAGAGAGGTGGCCTCACTCGTTCGGACAGTTTTCTGAGATTTTTAAGTGGAACGTCCGAGGCAATCATGCTGCCGATTTGATCGCAGGCAGCGTCGCGAAGTATGCCTCATCCGGCGTCCGATCCGCCAGGCTCGAATGGGGCCGTTTCCGGTTGTACAAGTTGATGTACTCGCCGATGGAGCGCCGGGCATGGCTGACCGACTCGTACGCTTTCAGGTAGACCTCTTCGTACTTGATGCTTCGCCACACCCGTTCGACGAACACGTTGTCGCGCCAGCTTCCCTTGCCGTCCATCGACAGCCGGATGCCTCGGACCAATACGGCTTCCGTGAACGCGTTCGCCGTGAATTGGCTGCCCTGATCGGTGTTCACAATGTCGGGCTGCCCGTAGCGCGCGAACGCTTCCTCGAGCGCCTCGACGGCGTGCACTGCTTCCAGCGTGATCGCCACCCGGTGCGAGAGCACCTTGCGACTTGACCAATCCACTACTGCCGTCGGGTACACGAAGCCTCGCGCCATCGGAATGTATGTCGTGTCCAGTGCCCACGCCTGATTGGCCCGGGCGATTTTCATGCCGCGCAGCAGGTACGGCCAGATCTTGTGCTGCGCATTGCGTCGGCTCGTGTTCGGCTTGCATTACAGCGCGTCCACGCCCATGCGTTTCATCAGCGTGCGCACGCGGCGGCGGCCGACCTCATAGCCTTCCCGGCGCAACAGACGCGCCAGCATCCGCGCTCCGGCAAACGGAAACTCCATGTGCAGTTCGTCGATCCGCCGCATCAGCAACTGGTCCGCCTCGCTCACTGGCTGCGCCCGGTAATACGCGCTCGATCTCGCGATGCCAACCAGTCGCGTCTGTCGCGAAACCGGCAGCGCATGCGTACGGTCAATCATCGCTTTGCGCTCAGCAGTCCGGCTTTGCCGAGCGCTCCTGACAAAAAATCGTTCTCCAGCGTCAACTGTCCGATTTTCGCGTGCAGCGTTTTCACGTCCACCGGCGGCTCGCTCGACGGTGGAGCGGCCGCGCCGAACACATCCGCCGCACGCTCCTGCAGTTGCCGCTTCCACTCCGTGATCTGGTTCGGGTGCACATCGAACTGCTGCGCCAGTTCGGCCAGCGTGCGCTCGCCCTTGACCGCCGCCAGGGCCACTTTCGCTTTGAACGCCGCTGAGTGCGTCCGTCGGGTTCTCTTCGTCATCTTTCCGGTTCCTTTGCCTGCATTATCGCTGACTCAGGCCCCGGGCATTCCACTTACCCGTCTGTCCGAATTTGCGCGACCACCTCTATAACGAGGTTCGTCCCCACTCCGCATTGCAGTGGATGACACCCGCAGAATTCGCCCGTCAGGCAAGGGAATCCGCCTCGCCTGACAACTCAACCAAGCCGGAAATCTCCACTTCCGACCGGGACTAATTCTGGTTCAGGGTCACTCTCGAACGGACTCTACACCGTCACCGTACTAAACGCGGGGAGCAGGTCAAAGCTTGTCAGGCTGTCCCAGCGTACTGCGCAGGGACGAGAGCGACGGTTCGGGAAGCGAGTTCGGGAAGCTCAAATATTCGTGAAGGTAATTCCGCCGTCGACAGCCAGCCATTGCGCGGTAATGAAGTCCGCATCGTCCGATGCCAGATACACGATCGCCTTGGCGATGTCATCGACGTCGCCCAGACGGCCCAGCGGCGTCGTGGACACGCGCCTGGCGTCGCGCTCTTCGTTGCGGTTGCGTAGCGTGCCTTCGGTCGGCACCGCGGACGGGCAAACCGCGTTGACGCGGATCTTGCGGGCTCCGAGTTCGGCTGCTGCTGCGCGCGTGATGCCGAGGATTCCTGACTTGATGCCCGAATACACGATCGAGTGGGTGGCCGAACGCAGCGCTGCGGTCGATGCCACGCTGACGATGGCGCCGCCTTCGCTCATCACTGCCGCAGCGGCCTGGATACCCCAGACCACGGCCTTGAAGCCGATATCGAGCATTCGATCCATGGTTTCGGGGGCGATGTCCGCAACCGACTGGTAGCGCACCCACGCCGCATTGTTGACCAGAATGTCGAAGCGACCGCCTTTGGCGTGGACTTCGTTCACTGCTTCAGTCATGCCCTCGCGGGTGCTCACGTTCTTCACGACCGGAAGCGCCCGGCCGCCGGCATCGATCACGGCGGCGACCGTATCGTCGACGAGTTCCGCCTTCAGATCGTTGATGCCGACGACCGCACCACGAGCCGCGAGCCGAAGCGCCGTCGCCTTGCCGATCCCCGCGCCAGCGCCGGTCACGAGCGCATAGCGTCCGGCCAAATCCTGTTGCATATCAATCTCCGTCGAAAAAGGTATTGAGAACGGCTCCATCGCGGCGGTCGAGCACGCTCGACGACCCATGGACCGAAGCCATCGCCGGCTTGCGGGAAACGCAAGCGCCTGGAAACGGTATTTCCGACAGCGTTTCCTAGCGGCCCTTAAATACCGGCTCACGCTTTTCCAGGAATGCCATACGCGCTTCCTTGGCGTCTTCCGTCCTGGACAGCATCATCGTGATGTCCTGCTCGTGACGGTAAGCTTCGCGCTGTGGCATTTGATCGGTGAAATTCGCGGCCTTCTTCGCCTGAATGAGCGCGATGGGCGACTTGCCGGCGATGCGGCGGGCAAGTTCCATCACGTGAGGCATAAGCGCATCGGCGGGCAGCACGTCTTCCAGCACGTTGCGACGGAGAAGGTCCTGAGCCGTCAGTTTGTCGCCGGTAAAGAACATGCGACGGACGGTCGAACGACCGAACAGCGTGCGCAGCATCGACGCACCGCCGGCCAAGCCGACGTTGATTTCAGGCATCGCGAATACGGCGTTTGTGCTCGCGTACATGATGTCGCACGCAGCCATCAAACCCAGGCCGGCGCCCAGGGCCGCACCGTTGACAGCCGCGATCACGGGCTTCGCGCATTCCTTGACGGCGTTGCCGGTTTCGCGGGTCCAGCGGTTGTGGTCGAGGAAGTCGCCGGGGACATCGGGATCGGGGCGGTCACGGAGGTCCGCACCCGAACAAAAGGTATTGCCGGCACCGGTAAGCACCGCGCAGCGAATGTCGTCGCGAGCGCTGATTTCGTCAAATACCGCAATGAGGCGGCGACGCATGGCTCGCGACAGCGCGTTCTTGACCTCGGGGCGATTCAGCGTGACGAGGGCCACGCCGTCGGCGACTTCCAGGGTGACCGAGTCGGTGTCTATGCTGCATGCTTCGCTCATGGTCGTGTCGTCTCCTGAAGGGATTTTTCTAATCGGGCTGTCAGGGATTGTACTGTCCCACGGTCGGACGATTTTCAATCAAAAACGCGTTCTGATTTGCGTGAAATAGCAGGTAGTCTGCGCGATATCGGAGCGTTATCATGCGTCGCGCCGGGCGACACCGATTTGCTTCACGGCGACTCGTACGCGGAGAACCGGAGTTCCGGACCGGACACGCGGGAGGCCACGAAGTCCAGGAACAGGCGGATCTTGGTCGGGATCGCGGGTGAGTCGATAATCGTCGCGTACATCCCGTCTTCAAAGCTGGAGTTGGTGACCTGATACTCGGGAAGCAGGCGAACCAGTTTTCCGCTTATCAAATCCTTGTGAACGGTGTAGTCGTCGAGCAGAACGATGCCTTCGCCCATGCGCGCGAATTCGAGCAGTGCGATACCGTTATTGGTGACATGCCGGGGCTGAAAATGAACTTCGATTTCGGCGCCGTCTTTCCGGAAGCGCCAGGAATAACCGGATCCCGGCATGGAGTAAGCGATGCATTGATGGTTCTTCAGTTCTTCCGGTGCCGTGACCGAGCTTCGGCCAATGAAGTAACCGGGGGAGACCACCAGATGGCGCTCGCTTCGGAACAGAATCCGGCGCTTGATCCCGGATTCGATCGGCGGGGCAATCCGAAAGTCGATATCGATTTGATCCTTGTTCAGGTCCGACGGCGCTTCGCTCAGCGTCAATTCAATCCGAATGCTCGGGTACAGCTTGGAGAATTCGGTAATCACGGTCGGCAATACGCCGAGGCCGAACATGACGCGTGAATGCACGCGTAGCGTGCCCGACGGGGCCGAGGTGATGGACGAGATGCTTCGGTGCGCTTCGTCGATGCTCCGCAGAATGCCTTCGACGTGTTTTGCGTACTCGATGCCCGCTTCGGTCAGCGTGACGCAGCGGGTCGTGCGGGTGAACAGCTTGACCTTCAAGTCGTTCTCGAGATCCAGAACCATTCTCGAAACGGAGGCCGGCGCGATGCCGAATTGGCGGGCAGTTTCCGAAAAACTCTTGTTCCTGGAAATGGAAAGAAAAAATTCCATTGCACGAAGTCTGTCCACGAAGTCTCCATATTCCCCGTTGACAATGAACGGGGATATTGTAGGTACGGGATTACCCCAGTCAAAAAACACAAAGCCGCTACACATTGGCAGCGGCTTTGCCGAGTCGTATTCGGAGTCGCTGGCTCGTTAGTGGGCGGCTTCACCTGCGGGCAAGCCTGCATAGCCATGCCGCAGTGAAGGAATGCGGAAACCGATGCAGAAGATCGACACCGACGCGATCACCGCGGGGAGTGCGATCCATGCAACGATGGTCGTCAACGGCCAGCCCAGGCCGATCATAACAGGGCCCAGGAACGTGCCGGCAATGCCCCCAAAGCGGCCCATGCCGAGCACCCACGCTGCGCCGGTGGCGCGGCTGCTGGTCGGATACATTTGCGTCGCGAGCGTGGACATCGACGAGCACGCGCCGTTGTTGGTCATGGCCGCCATGATCAGCAGCGTCAGCAACGTATCGCCGCGCGCACCGCTGATCGACACCAGAAGCGCCATCAACATCGAGATGGCGAAATACGCCGAGATCACGCGGACCGGGCCGAACTTGTCCATCAATATGCCGCCCAGCAGGATGGCGATACCCGAGCACCAGTTGAACCACATCATCGTGTCGGCGGTCTGGGCGAGCGTGCGGCCATCTCCCTGGAGAATGGTCGGCAGCCACATGCTCAGCACGTACAGCGTGATAGTCGAGCAGATGTAAGCAACCCAAAGCAGCAGCGTCGGGCCGCGCAGCTTGTCGGAGAACAGTTCCGCGACCGGAAACTTGCGCTTTTCGACTGCAGCCGCCACATCGGCGACGAACACCGTGTCGGTGAAATCGGCCGTCGGGTCGATGCGCTTCAATGCTTTCGCGATCTTGTCCTGGCCCTTGCCCGCCGCCGCCAGATATCGAACCGATTCCGGCAGAAAGAAGGCGAGCAGCACGGCAACCACGACAGGGGCGATGCCGCCGATGATCAGATAGCCTTCCCAGCCATGTACCGGGATGACCGATTTGGCCAGCGGCCCGGTAATGCCGCCGCCCACGGCGAAGCCGAAGAGCATGAAGTTCACGGCACGCGAGCGCATGCGCGACGGCAGAAACTCGTTCATGAGCGTCGCACACAGCGGGATGGCGGCGCCGAGGCCGACGCCGGTCAGCAGACGCGACCACATAAGTTCGGTCACGTTGGTCGAGCAACCCGCCGCGATCGAGAACACGCCGAAAAAGGCGACCGACGTCACGAGCACGACGCGACGGCCGATGCGATCGGCAAGCGGCGCGCCGAAAATCGCGCCGATGCCGATACCGACCAGCGCGGCGCTGAGCACCGGCGCCAGATCGGCTTTGGTCACACCCCATTGCTTGATCAGGGCGGGTGCGATCAGGCCCATCGCCGAGGTGTCGAGGCCATCGAGAACGATGGTCACGAACATCAGCGCAAAGAGAATTGCGTGGAAAGGCTTGAGCGGTCGTTGATCGATGAACGACTTGACGTCAATGGTCTGCATGCTTTGTCTCCTTTTATGTTTTGAACGGACTTCAGGAAGGGCGGGCTGGCCATTCGCCGTGGTCCACGCCGCCCTGCCGTCCTGTCCGGTTTTTTACATCACGCTCTACGTCACACCGGGCTCCCGACATGCGTCAGAGATAGGCAATGGCGGAACCGCCATCCACGCGAACGCATTCACCGTTCACGAACGCGCTCTCGTTCGAAGCCAGGAAGCACACGGCATTGGCGATGTCGTCCGGCTGGCCGAGGCGCGGCATCGGTGTCTTCGCCTGGCGGATCTTGCGCGTCTCTTCGGACACGTTCTTGACCACGCCTTCGGTCTCCGTGTAGCCGGGGGCGACCGAGTTCACGCGGATGCCGCGCGGCCCGAGCTCCGCCGCGGCCGCGCGCATCAGGCCGAGCACGCCCGCCTTCACGCCGCAGTAGACGAGCGCCTTGGGCAGGCCGATGAAACCCGACGACGAAGCGATATTGACGACCGAGCCGCCGTCCTTCATGTATTGCGCCGCAGCCTGAATGCCCCACACGACCGAATTGAAACCCGTACCCGTCATCATCGACACGTCTTTCTCGGTGATTTCCAGAACCGGCGCATAGCGCACCCACATTGCGTTGCTCACGATGATGTCGAAACGACCGGCCACCTCGGCGAGGCCGGCGGCGGCCTTGAAAATCGTGTCGCGTTCGGCAACGTTGCCGCCGAACCCATGGGCGACACCGCCCTGTGCGTTGATTTCGCCGGCTGCAGCCTGCGCGGCGCCGAGGTCGCGATCAAGGATGCCGACGACGGCCCCCTCGCGAACGAATTTGTTGACGATACCTCGACCGATCCCTTGAGCGCCGCCCGTCACAAGCGCGACCTTGCCTTCCAGTTGCTTCGCCATTTCCACTCCTGAACGTCGTCTGATTGATTCACTGATCCTTGAAGCGGCATTCCGGCAGGCCGCGCACACCCGTACCGGTGACGGCGACCACCGCGCCGGCATTCGGGTTGGGGCTGTTGAGCGCATTCCCGCTGTTGCTGATGCTGGTCACGAAGATCGTGTCGAGCGCCGGCCCCCCGATGGACGGGCAGGTCGGATAGACGGTCGGCAGGTCGATAATCCGGTCGAGCCGGCCATCGGGCGTGAAGCGCGCCAGTTGTCCCGCGATGACCAGGGCCGTCCAGAGGTTGCCTTCGGCGTCGATGGCGGCGCCGTCGGGGCCCGATTTGAGCGATGTCGTATCCACGAACAGCGTTCGTTCGCTCAGCGTACCGGTCACGGAGTGGTAGCGATAGCGACGCAACTGGTGACTCAAGCTATCCGAAAAATACAGATACCGGCCGTCCGGCGAGAAGCATGTCGAGTTCGTGATGCAGATACCGGTCTCCAGCACCTTCAGATTGCCCCGGCCATCGAGTTGGTACAGCTCGCCCACGGGCTCGCGGCGGCCGAGCGCCATCGACCCGAGAACGAGACGGCCTTCGCGATCGACCCGGCCGTCGTTGAGGCGCATGTTCGGGGCCGGGTGCGCCACATCGACGAAGTGCGCGAGGTCGCCGCTCTCGGTATCGAGGAAATGGAAGCCGTCCACGAGCGCGACCAGCAGGCGGCCGCTTTCGCACAATGCGATCGCGCCGATCTGCGACGGCAATGTCCATTCGCGAACCGTATTCGTTTCCAGCTCACGCGCCTTCACGAGACACGCGCGGGAATCGATCCAGTACAGGATCTGCTTGCGGTCGTCCCACAGCGGACACTCGCCCAGTGCGTCACGCGAGTCCCCGCAGATGCTGATGGTGTGATTGGTCATGATGCCTTGCGTGACTCGCCTGGTTGCGCTGCGTGACGCGCCAGCATGTCGGCGCGGGCTTCGTAGAGCGCATCGTGAGGGCAATGGGCGCCGAGCGGACGACGCGCGGTGCCGAACATGCCGACTTCGGTGGGATCCGCGACCGGCGTTCTGCGCGACCAGTCGTAGACCACGGTGCGAGCCGCGACCTTCCATTCGCCCTTTCGTTTTTCGAAGCGGTCGAGATAGCGCCCATACAGCGAAACTTCGGTGACCGTGCCGGGCACGACCTGGCGATCTTCCTGGACCGCGTGGAAATAGCTTTCGGCCAACGCGTGGTCGCCGTGCAACTCGATCATGATGTTGCCGATCAGGTGGACGCCGCGGCGTGGCGTTCTCAGCACGTCCAGCACCCAATCGCAGAATCCGGTTGCCGAGCCCTGGTAAGGCCCGTGGCGGTCCGTTGCGTCCGGCCAGTAGGTGGCGCGCAACGCCGCCTCGTCACGCCGATCCACGCCTCGGCAATAGCGGTACAGACATTCTCGAATGGCTTCGCGGTCGAGCAGATCCTGCACGGCCCGATTCGATACTTTGTTGTGGTCCATATGTTGGCCGGGCTGAAGAAGGGAAATGCCGGTGCATTTCTGCTTGCGGCTATTGCTTGATGATGACGGCGTCGAGCACGGCGGCGCCGGTCTCGCGCACGACCAGCGGATTGACGTCGACGCTCTGGATTTCCGGGTGGTTCATCGCGAAATCGGACAGTTTGACCATGGCGGTGACCAGCGCATCCATGTCCTTGGGCGCTGCACCACGCCAGCCTTTCAGGAGGGCAGTCGCCTTCACCCTGTCGAGCGCCTGGCGTGCGCGCGCTGGCGTGAGCGGGGCAGAGACCAGCGACACGTCCTTGTACAACTCGGTGTTGACGCCGCCGGCACCGACGAGAATCATCGGGCCGAAGGTGGCATCGTTGTTCACGCCGAGGATCATTTCGGTGCCACCGACGATCATCGGGCACACGAGGATGCCGTCGATCCGCGCACCGGGTGCATGGGCACGGACGCTGTCCAGGATCTGCCGGTATGCCGCACGCACGCCGTCGGCGTTCCTGACGTTGAGGGCTACGCCGCCGACTTCGGTCTTGTGCACGATTTGCGGGCTCACGATCTTGAGCACCACCGGGTAGCCCATTGCGTCGGCGGCGGCCACAGCTGCATCGGCGTCGACGACCAGCACGTCTCGCGGCACCGGCAGGCCGGCGTCGGCCAACGCTTCCTTGGCCAGTGCCTCCGTGTTCACATCGCCGAGCGCCCGCGCCTGTTGCGTCGCTTCAGCAGGCTCATAGAGGTTCGCCCAACGTGCGCGGATCGTTGCCGCGGCGCCCAGCGCGAGCGTGGCGCGCGTCGCGTCGTTGAATACCGGAATGCCGATCTTTTCGAGCTCGCGGTCCACCTCCGGCACGGACAGCGTGACGATGACGACGTCGCGTTTAGGATGTCTTGCCTTGAGCTCGGCAAGCGGCTGCGCGTAATTGCTCTTGAACGACGCGGGGGCCAGGCCCGCCGAGGCCAGGTACGCGAGCGTCGTGCCGTAGCTGCTGTTCGACAGCATGAGGTCCAGCGCCCGGACCGTGCCGTTCCTGACCGACGTGATTTGAGCCGTGACGTCGAGCGGGTTGGCTGCGACCGCGAACGGAAGCAGTTCGAGCATGGCCGTCTTGGCGGCTTCGGGAAGCGCAGGCATCGTGAGGCCGGAATCGCCGCATGCGTCTGCGACCATCACGCCGATGCCGCCCGACGACGTGAGAACACCGAGTTCGTTGTTGACGGGCAGGTGGCCCGTGGTCGAGATCAGGTACGCGACGTCCAGCATCTCCTCCTGCGAGCGGGCGCGATACGCGCCGCACTCCGCGAACACGGCGTCGTAGGCCGCGTCGTTGCCGGCCAGCGAACCCGTGTGGGTTGCCGCAGCGGCAGCCCCGAGCTCGGAGCGGCCGACCTTCATGATGATGACCGGCTTTTGCGCGTTGGCCGCTTTCAGCAGCGCGCGCCGCAGTTTTTGACCATCCCTTGCCGATTCAAGTGCGGCCAGGATGACCCGCGTGCCCGGGTCTCCGGCCAGGTAGTCGATCGCTTCCGCGACGTCCACGTCGGCTTCGTTGCCGGTCGCCACGATCTTGCTGAAGCCCATGCCGCGCAGCGTGGCGGCGCCGTAGAGCGCGGAGCCGAACGCGCCCGACTGCGTCGCCAGCGCGATGTTGCCGGTTTTCGGGCACACGCCGTAGAGCACGACCGAGAAGGTCGAGAACAGGCGCGATTCGACGTTCAGCAGGCCAAGCGAATTCGGGCCGATCATGCGCACGCCGGCGGCTTGGCACATGGCGGCCATCCGGTCCTGAACGGCGCGGCCCTGCGCGTCGATCTCGGCAAAGCCTGCGGTCAGGACCACGACGGACTTGACACCCTTGCGGATCGCGTCGCGCAATGCGGATTCCACGCTGCCGGTCGGAACGACGATGATCGCCTGATCGGGCACCTCGGGGACGTCGAGGATCGACGGATAGGCCGGTATCCCCTGGATTTCCGAGCCGCTGCGGTTGATCGGAAACAATGTGCCTTGATAGCCGGATTCGCGAAGGAATCGCAGCACGCGACCGCCGATGCGGTCCGGGTCCGACGAGGCGCCGATAACGGCTACCGAGTTGGCGTCGAACAGTGCGCTGAGCGTAGACGAGGTCATGGTATGCGAATGAAGTCGATGATTGCCGGGACGGGCAGCGGATTCAGGCCTGTGCGACGAGCCAGTCGAGACATTGGCTGCGGTTGCCGAACCGCTCCGCCGCCGTGCGCGACTGCATGCAGAGCTGGGTTGCCGGCATTTCCACCGTCATGCCCATGCCGCCATGCATCTGGATCACGGCATGGCCGACTTCCCTGGCAACGCCTGCGCAGAACATCTTGGTCAGGATCACCAGCCGATCGATCGCGCAGTCGTCGCTGCCTTCGAAACCTTCGATCAGACGAGCGACTTGCCCCTTGATCCCCTCGTAGGCCACATAGCAATCGACGACGTTGTGCCTGAGCGCCTGATGGACGGCCAGCGGCTTGCCGAACTGCACGCGGTCGTTCAGGTACTGGATCGTCTGTTCGACCTGGGCGCCGACCGCTCCCACGATCTGCACGCATGTCAGCAGTGCGCCGATCTGCAGCGCCTGGTTGACCGCGACGTTGGCTGCGGCGCCGGTCAGTACAATGTCGTCTTCGTGGACCTGGAGACCGTCGACGACGTAATCCGCGGTCACCGTACCGTCGATCCCGCCGAAGAACCGCGCGCGCTCGGCCACGCGCGCTCGCTCGATCAGCACCAGCGCCTGGCCCTGCGGTGTCGACGCGTTGAAGATCAGGTGCGTTGCCGGCTCGCTTTCGTTCGAGCCGCGTACGGCACCGCGCAGCACGTTGCCCTCCAGGCTGACCGTAGCGGCCTGCAACGGGGCGCCCAGGTGCGATTGCAGGATGGGCGACACGGAAGCCTTGCCGCCGAGCAGTTGTTCGAGCACCGGCGAGACGGTCGCTGCCGCGGCCGCCGCCGCCGCCGCTTCGAGGAGAACCGGCGCCACCGCGCAACGCTCGACCAGTGGCGCGACGTTCGGATAACGCGCGGCCGCTTCGACGATGCCGGCGAGATCGGCGAGTGTCGCGCCGATGCCGCCGTTGTCTTCCGAGACCAGCACCGACTGCCAGCCCAGTTGGAGGGCTTGCTGCCACTTGCCCGACGCCTTTCCTTCGACGGCGTTGCCCTTGTGTGTTTCGGCGGCAGCGGCCAGACGGGCCGCCGAGTCGAACATGTCGCCATGGAACATGATACTGACCGCGTAGCCCGCGTCCATGATCGATTTGGCGATGATGTTCTTCTGGACTTCCGTCGAGCCGCCCGCGAGCGTACGGGAACGGTAGAACAGGTACGTGTGGACGAAGTTGCGTTCGAGATTCAGCTCGTCTTCCGGCGATGTCAGCGGCAGCAGGCGCGCAGCGTATTCGGGACCGAGCACGTCCATGGCAATCGACGTTACTTCCTGGCTCTGTTTCGAGCATGCCATTTTCAGCGCCGAGGACTTGGCCGACTGCAGCGTCCCTGCCATGTCTTCCCGGATCGCCGAGAGCAGGATCTCGCGTGTCCCGTATGCGCCGGCTTCGACTTCGAACAAGCGGTCGAGCGCCTTCAGCAACGACGGGGTCGCGCCTTTCTCCCTGATCTTGTCCCGAACCAGCTCGGTTACCTGCTGCACGTGACGAAGCAGGCGCGGCGTCAGCGCCGGGCTCAGGCGCTCGCGATCGAGCAGGAACTTGCCGTATGACCAGCCCTGGCCTTCGGCACCGATGCGATTGAACACCGGCACCTTGACGTCCTTCAAGAATACTTCGTTGACGTGATGCCACTGGTCGATCGTATGGATCGGGCGGACCTCGATGCCCGGCGTATTCATCGGGATCAGCAGCAGCGTGATGCCTTCCTGGCGCTTGCCTTCGTTGCTCGTTCGCACGAGCGTATACATGATGTCGGCTTCCTGGGCGTGCGAGGTCCAGATCTTCTGGCCGTTGACGATGTAATGCTCGCCGGCTTCGTCCAGAACCGCGGAAGTCTTGAGGGACGCAAGATCAGAGCCGGCACCGGGTTCCGAATAGCCTTGGCACCACCATTCCGAACCATCGATGATCGGCGGCAGAAAGCGCGCTTTTTGCTCGTCCGTGCCGAATGCCTGGATGACGGGACCGATGTGGCCGATACCGTGGTGATACAGCTGCGGACAGTCCATCGCCGCCGTCACTTCTTCGAAGATCAGGCGCTGCATCACGTTCCAGCCGGGTCCGCCGAACTCCGTGCTCCAGCCGGGTGCCGAATAGCCAAGCCCGCCCCTGGCCATGGCCGCCGTGTATCGGCTCAGCAGCTCGCGGCCGAGCTTCTTGTTTGCGCGCGTTGCAGCACGCACTTCAGCGGGCACGTTGGCTTCGATATAGTCGGCGATTTTTTTGCGAAACGCTGCATAAAACGCTTCGTCTCTTACCTGATCGACTTCGCTCATGATTGACTCGATGTAATCCAATAGGGCGGCGATACCGGACGAGGGTGCCTCCGCAGAATTTTCAGAGTGTCCGCCGGATCAGCGGCCCACATACACGGGCGTGCGCTTCTCGATGAAGGCGCGCTGCGCTTCCTTCGAGTCTTCCGTTTTCGACAGGAATTCGGTGTTGCCCTGTTCGTAGCGATAGGCTTCACGCAGCGGCATGTTCTCGGTCAGGCGAGCCGCTTCCTTCGCAAGGCGCAACGCGATGGGCGACTTCGACGCAATTTCCGTCGCGATTTCCATCGCGAACGGCATCAGTTCTTCCTTCGTCGTGCATGCTTCCACAAGACCGAGCCGGTACAGCTCGCGACCGGTGACTTTCATGCCCGTGTAGAACATGCGGCGGGCCCGCGACTGACCGAAAATGCGATTCAGGAACGACACGCCGCCGGCGAGGCCGACGTTGATCTCGGGCATCGACACGTAAGCCTCTTCCGAGGCCACCCAGATGTCCGAGTTCATGACGATGCCGAAGCCGGCGCCCATGGCCGCGCCGTTGATCGCGGCAATGATGGGCTTCGGGCATTCGCGGATCGCGTACGCCGACTCGCGGACGATGCGGTGATGCTTCGGAAACGCACCCGGCTGCGACAGATCCTTGCGGTCGTTGAGGTCGGCGCCGGCCGAAAACGCGGAACCCGCACCCGTCACGATGATGACCGACACGTCGTCACGCGCACCGAGCACGTCGAAACAGTCGATGATTTCATGGCGCATTTCCGCGTTCTGGGCGTTGCGCTTTTCCGGGCGATTGAGCGTAACGACAGCGATCTTGTTGTTGATCTCGACCAGCAGGGTATTGAATTCCATTTTGTGACTTCCTCTATTGATTTCGAGTGGTGCTTGAACAGCCAATCAGATGCGCGGAATATTCGCCATGACGATCCGGCTCAAACCGCCGTCGACCAGGAGATCTTCGCCATTGATGTAGCCGGATCGGTCGCTGGACAGGAAAAGAATCGCTTCCGCCATGTCCCGCGGGGTGGCAATCCGGCCGCTGGGTACAGCCCGGTTGCGCGCCTGGAGACAGCCTTCGTCCTGGTAATAGGCTTCGCTCATCGGGGTGCGAACCAGTCCGGGGCTGACGCAATTGCTGCGAATGCCGAATGGCGCGAGTTCCAGGCAAAGTTGCCTGGAGAGCATCAGCACGCCGGCCTTGCTCACGCTATAGGCAATACCGTTCGGTATCGCGATGTCACCGCCGATCGACGCGACATGTACAATAGTTCCGCCCTGTCCTGCGTCGCGCATCTGGGCGCCGAACGCCTGTGCGCACAGGAATGCGCCGGTCAGGTTGATCGACAGCAGACGATTCCATTCATCGACCGATGCATCGAGCAGGGCGGTGCGGCCGCCCCCGCCGATACCCGCGTTGTTGACCAGCACCTGCGCGGCGCCGAGTTCACGGAACACCGTCTTGGCGGCGCGCGCCACGGAGGTGGCGTCGGATACGTCACAACCGATCGCGATGGCGGTACCGCCCGCCAGCCGAACTTCGTTGACGAGCTCGGCGCCGAGCGCTTCGGTTCGATCGACGACGGCGACTTTCGCGCCCGCCGCCGCCATTTGCCGGGCCGTTTCCGATCCGATACCGCCGGCACCGCCGGTCACGACGCAAGTGCGCCCGGAAAGGCCCAGCCACGACAGGGCGTTTTCAATCTCACTCATGGCCGTTCCTCACAGGCTGGCCGGCGTAATCCGCATGCCGCTCGTGAAAGGCGGGATGAAGACCGGGAACGGCACCGGTCCACGGACGCCGGTAGCTGCGTGGGGCGATGAACTTTTCCTTGATCCGCCGTTGCTCGATTAACTGCGCCATCCTTGTCTCCATCGGTTATCGGTATGCGTCGTTCAGCGGGCGAGCGTCCACGACTGGCCGGTCAAGAATTGCGATGCCGCGCCGGCCATGTAGCGGGTAATGGGCCGCACGTCGTCGACCGGCGTATGCGCGTGGACTTCGAGTGAGTTGATGCGCAGTCCCTTCGAGCCCCATTCGCACGCCTGTGTCGCGACGAACATGCGCGTTGCCGCGTCGTCGCCGCAGGTGCGCCAGTCGGTGGGCTGGGTGGGCAACAGAAGCGTGAGGCTGGCGCTGTGCGTATGCCAACGAGCGAAGCGCGTTGCCGCTTCATGCGCCGCGTTCAGACGCTGGCCGTCGGGTGCGTTCAGCACCGACGCGTCGATTACCGCGCTGTATCCGGCGTTCCGGTTGCTCGTCTGCAGCGCGATCCAGTCCTGCGTGGCGTCCCGGGTAGTACCCGTGACCTCGATGGCCGTATCGGTATCCAGGGGCAGCACGTCGTATTCGGCCGGCGCGCACGGGGCAGATCCGCCGTAAGCCGAAGCCGCGCCGTCCACCGACAGGGCGGACCCCGATAAAGGGCGAGCGCCTTCGCTAGCAAGGAAGAACAGTGCTTCCGCAAGTTCGGCTGGCTCCGCAATACGGCCGAGCGGCGTCTTTCCCGCTGCGCGAACCGGATCGAGCCGGCCCGATTCGATCAGGCGACGGACGATTTCCGTGCGTACGAAACCGGGGCACAGCGCGGTCACGCCAAGATCCGGGCGCGCGACGGCCAGCGCCTTCGTGAACGCGATCACGCCGGCTTTGGTGGGCGAGTACACGCCGCGCAATGGAATCGATTGGAGTCCGGCGCCTGACGCGACATTGACGACGCGAGCATGCGGTTTGAGCCTTGTTGCCAGTGTCCGGAACATCAGGCGCGGTGCGTCGAGATTCAGACGGACGAGCGGCGCGAATTGTTCTTGCGTCATGGCCGTGAGTGGCAATTGCGTGCTGTCCGACATGCCTGCGTTGTTGATCAACGCATCGAGATGCGGCATATCGGCGGCCAGTGCCGCAATTTCCGCCGGTTCCATGAGGTTGACGACGCGAATCAGGTGCGGCTCGCCGGCCTGCGGCATTGTCTCGAGCAAGCTCTGCAGCGCTTCGGCCTGGTGATCCACCAGCACGCAGCGCCAGCCAGCCATGGCGAAACGCATCGCGCTCGCACGACCGATTCCTGATGCGGACCCGGTGATAAGCACCGTTTTTTCGGATTGCATAGGTTTATCCTCGGGCGTGGTCGATATCGGTCGAGAACCGGAAGCCCTCGAGCTGTTTGCGCAGCGCAACCTTGTACAGCTTTCCGGTCGCGGTATGAGGGAGGGAATCGACGAACACCACGTCGTCGGGAAGCCACCACTTGGCCACGTGACGGCGCATGTGATCCAGGATGTCCTGCGTTGTCGCCTCCATCCCGGGGTGCCTTACCGCGACGAGCAGCGGGCGCTCCTGCCAGTGCGAGTGAGGCAGCCCGATGACCGCCGCCTCGGCAATCGCGGGATGGCTGAGGGCCGCGCTTTCCAGGTCCAGCGACGAAATCCATTCGCCGCCGGACTTGATCACATCCTTCGCGCGATCGGTGATCTTGAGAAAGCCGTCCGCGTTCAACGTCGCCATATCGCCGGTCGCGAACCAGCCGTTCGCGTCCCAACCGTCGTGCTCGTGCTTGTAATAGGCGCGGGAAATCCACGTGCCGCGCACCTTCAGCTGGCCGGTGGTTTGCCCATCGCGCGCCAGCGGATTGCCCGCGTCGTCGAAGATCGCGATTTCGGTACCGGGCAGCGGGCGACCGGCCAGCATCTGGAGCTCGAGGCGCTCGTCACGCGTCAAATGTGCGTGCTTGGCAAGCGGCACGTTTACGGTCACGACCGGACTTGTTTCGGTCATTCCCCATGCCTGATGCAAACAGGCGCCGAAATACTGCTGGAGCCGCTCGATCACGCGGCGCGGGGCGGCCGATCCGCCCGAGAGTGCGCGCGTCATGACGATGTCGCGGCGGCGCCGTTCCGGATCCAGGTTCTGCGCATAGTCGAGCAGCGACATCCAGACGGTCGGTACGCCGCAAGACACCGAGCATTTCTCGTCGCGGAGCATCGCGTACACGTTTTCCCCGGACAGTTGCGAGCCCGGCAGAACAAGCTTGGCGCCGGCCATTGCGGACGAATGCGGGATGCCCCAGCCGTTCACATGAAACATCGGGACGATCAGGAGGATGCTGTCGCGCGCGCTGATCGCGAAGCTGTCGGCCATGCAGGTGGACATCGCATGCAGTACCGTTGAACGGTGGCTGTACAGGACGCCCTTTGGATTGCCGGTCGTGCCCGACGTAAAGCACATGGACGAGGCGGTGTCTTCGTCGAGTCGCGGCCATGCATATGCGTCACTGCACGCTGTAATCAGGGATTCATAGCAGGCGAGGCCTGGGACGGTCAGGTCGGGCATCTGGTCGGCTTCGCACAGTGCGATAAAGCCCCTGACGCCCGGACATTGCGGCGCAATCTCTTCGACGAGCGCGGCCAGGTTCACGTCGAAGAACACGTGCGTGCTCTCGGAGTGATTGAGGATGTAGACGATTTGCTCGGCAAACAGGCGCGGATTGACCGTAGTCAGGACCGCACCGGTGCCGGACACTCCGTAATAGAGTTCAAGGTGACGGTGTGTATTCCACGCCAGGGTTGCGACACGCTGACCGGCGCGTACACCCAGGGACCGGATCAGGTTGGCAACCTGCTTCGAGCGGCCGAGCGCGGCGGACCAACTGTAGCGATGAATATTGCCGTTGCCCAGGTGGGACACGATTTCCCGATCGCCATGGTAGTTGGCCGCATGCTCGATCAGATCGGAGATCAGCAGTTGCCGTTGTTGCATCAGTCCGTTCATCGTCGTCCTGTTTTATCGATCTAAAGTCTCACTCCATGAACCCGTTTGCCGACTCGGGCGAACGGAGCCCCGAGGCAGGCCGCGCGACGCATGTCATCCGAACCCCACCTCATCTATTCGTAATGCTGACGGTCTCCAACCGTATTCCGTCCCGCGAGCCGTATCGGATCACGCCTGCGAACCTGCAGCGCGCGACGAGCGCATCGGGATGAATCACAGAGTTAATGCCAATCCGGGGGCTGAAATATCCTCAAATGGCTGAGGCTAATGTACTACACGGAATGAGCGAAAACGGGCGCGTATTTATGTCGAATTCGCAATACAGAACGAGAAATTGTGTGGGTTGTGTGATGGATGACGGGCTACTCATAATCCGCTTCAGCTTGAGCTCCAGCCAGTCAGCCATTCATCACTACAACGGAGATGCCACCATGGAATTCGGCGTATTTCTACTTGCGCAGCAGCGCAGCTACGCTCAGACATCCCAGAGCGTGATCCACAACACCATCGAGCAAACGGTCGTGGCCGAGCAGGCCGGCTTCGATACTGCGTGGTACGCCGAGCACCATTTCAACAACTACTCGCTGTCGCCGTCGCCGTTGATGACGATTGCGCATGCGGCGGCCAGGACGACGAAAATTCGCCTTGGCTCGGCGGTGTGCATTCTTCCGCTCTATCATCCGGCACGCCTGCTGACCGAGATCGGCCTCGCCGATACGCTGTCGGAAGGGCGTCTCGAGCTGGGGATCGGCTCGGGCTACCAGCAATTCGAATTCGAGCGATTCGGCTGCAACCTCGCCAACAGCGGCGAGATCTTCCATGAGGTCTGGGACATCCTCAACAAGGGACTCAACGAGAAGGTCTTCGAGTACAAGGGCAAGCACTTCGACATGCTGCCCACCTCGGTCGCGGTCCGGACGGTTCAGGACAAGGTGCCGCTCTGGATCACGTCGATGAACCCGGGCACGCTGGGTCGTGCATTCAACGAAAACGTCAACCTGTTCACGACCGTCCTGCACGGCGGCAAGGACGCGCTGCGCGGCTTGCGCAGCCGGCTGGAGGGGCTGGCCGCGGAGATGGGCAAGGATATCGGCCAGACCAGGATCGGGTTTCTGCGGTGTGGCTTTGCATCGGACAGCAAGGCAGAAATCGATGCGTATCTCGATTCGGCACGCTGGGCGCGCCGTATCTCGGAGGCGCTGAAGGATCGTCGGATGGACGTGGACGACGGCTACCTGATGAAGGAGACGCCTTGCGCCGCCGACATGACGCTCGATCAGTTGCGCCAGAACTTGCCGGTCGGGTCCGTCAACGAGGTGATCGACAAGCTCCTCGCTGAAATCGAAATCCTGAAGCCGAACCATATCGCGCTTCAAACGCAGCTCGGCGACTGCGACCAGCAGACGATGCTCCGGCAGATCGAGCTGTGGGGCGACAGGATCATCCCGGCCGTGCGGAAGGAGCTGGCTCGCAACAGCATGCTCGCGGCTTGAACGACCGGATGAAATGACGACGGCATTGCGTTCGCCATTGACCGTCAGTGGTGCGATTACGCCAATTGCGCGGTCGCACTTACGGCCATTCGTGCGGTGCCGCCGCAACCGGATAAGCCGCACAAGTCGTCGTCACCGGAATCAGATGCGGATACGTTTTGTTTGGCGTTGTTGTGCTGTCGTACGGAGATTGAAATAACGTTGTTTTTCGATTTCTTTTCACTTCGCGGACGGATACGACAGGTGTCCGATCACGCAATTAATAGAAAAAGATTGGAGACACTGCAATGAAAAAGACTCTCGCGGGCGCTGCATTGGCGATGTTCACAGTTGCGGCACACGCACAAAGCTCGGTCATGATATATGGCATTCTCGACCAGGCCATGACGTACACGAATAACACCGGCACGACCAATGCGAACGGCACCGTGACGCCGGCAGGCTCGAAATTCGCGATGGATTCGCTGTCGGGCACGGCCGGTTCGCGCTGGGGTATCCGGGGTGACGAAGACCTCGGAGGCGGTCTTCACACGATCTTTACGCTGGAATCGGGTATCAATATTCCGACCGGTGGCTTCGGTCAGGGCGGCCTGATGTGGGGCCGCCAGATTTTCGTCGGCCTGCGGAGCACGCAATACGGCCAGGTGACGCTGGGTCGCCAGTACGATTCCGTTTACAACTTCACGATGGCGCTCGATGCAGGCTCGCTGAATTCGAACGGCGCTTCGATGCACGCCGGCGACCTCGACAACGCCGCAATCAATCTGCGTCAAAACAATTCGATCCGCTATCTGAGCCCGAGCATCAAGGGCCTGACCTTCGGTGGCGGGCTTGCTCTCGGCGGTGTCGCCGGAGACGTCACCAACGGCCTGCAATACAACTTCGGTGCGCAATACGAAACGGGCGTGGGCCTGAAGGTCGGCGCAGCGTACGAGTTCTTCAAGAATCCCACCGGCAGTACGAGCGGCACCGGCTGGTTCACGTCGAACGGCTCGGGCACGCTGCTGAGCCATCAACTGGACGCCGGCTACGTGAGCGCGCGGTCATACCAGATCGCGATGGTGGCTGCGCAATACACGAAGGGCGCGTGGACGTTCGCGGGTTCGTGGTCGAACGCCGAATTCGGCAACATGACGAGCTTCAACGGCGCGGCGGTCAGGTTCAATACGTTCGATCTGGGCGCCCATTACATGTGGACGCCCATGTTCTCGACGTCGATCGGCTGGAACTACCAGACGTCGGCCGGCGTGACGCGGCCGGACGGCACGAAGGTCGGCAACCAGCACTCGAACCAGTTCTACGGGCTCGCGTGGTACAGCCTGTCGAAGCGTACGGCGCTGTATGCCGCGGTGGGCTATCAGGACGCACGGGGCGTCAATTCGCAGGGCGGCAGCGCCGTTGCCGACATCGACAATATCGTGGACAGCGCGACCGGCAAACAGGTTGTCGCGCGAATCGGCCTCCGTCAAAGTTTCTGAGTCAGGTATGCCTGTCGCGTGATGGCACAAGACGTCGCAGCGCAAAGGCTAATTGAGGAGCAGTGCAATGTTGAGCTACGACGTCATCGAACATGGCAAGCCGTTGCAGGTGAAACTGCGCGAGACCCCAGTGCCGAAGGGCCGGGAAGTGCTGATCAAGGTCACCCATGCCGGATTGTGCCACTCGGACATTCACCTGTGGGAAGGCTACTTCGATATGGGGGGCGGCAAGAAGGCGATGCTGAGCGAACGCGGCTTGCGGCCGCCGCTGACGCTCGGCCACGAACCGCTCGGTACGATCGTCGCGTGCGGCGAGGACGTGATCGAGGCCACCGTCGGTCAGAAGAAGCTGGTGTTTCCGTGGATCGGATGCGGGGCGTGCCGCCCATGTGACATCGGTCGCGCAAACCTCTGCGCGAAGCCGCGCAACATCGGCATCGCGACGCCGGGCGCGTTCGCGTCGCATCTGCTGGTTCCCGACGAAAAGTATCTCGTCGATGTCGACGGGCTGGACGATGCGTTTGCGGCAACGCTGGCGTGCTCGGGGCTGACGTCGTACGCGGCAGTGGCCAAGCTGCCGCAGACCCATGCCGGCGACTGGGTGGCGGTGATTGGCTGCGGCGGCGTGGGGATGTCCGCGATCTCGATCCTGCGCGCACGTGGTGTCGAGAACGTGATCGCCTGCGATGTCGACGAAGACAAGCTTGCCGCTGCGCGGCAACTCGGTGCCACGAAGACGCTGCGTTCGAATCACGACCAGGCGGGCGCGGAGCTGCTCGCGTCGACCGAAGGGCGACTGGCCGGCGCGATCGATTTCGTCGGCGTGCCCGGGACCTTCGCGCTGGCGAACCTCGCCCTGTGCAAGGGCGGCATGTACGTGATCGTCGGATTGCATGGTGGCGAACTATCCATGCCGATGCCGCCGATCGCCCAGCGATCGCTGGCCATCGTCGGCTCGTTCGTCGGCACGCTCGCGGACCTGAAGGAGACGGTTCAGCTCGCGAAAAGCGGCCGGCTGCTTCCGCCGCCGCTGCGCACGCGCAGCGCGAATGAAATCAACGACGCATTCGAAGATTTGAGCGGCGGCCGCGTCGTGGGACGCACGGTGCTCGAATTTTCCGATAGTGAAGAAACTGCGGCGTAAATGGATGCGGATGGTGTTCGGGCAGTCGCGGGCGGTCGCAAACCCACCTGCTGACTAGACAAAACGCCGTCCGCATGCCGGAGTCCGCTTTGTCTGGCGAGATGCAACGAGGAACGACCCAATGGTTTCAGAAAACGGCGCACTGCCGCTTGCCGGCGTACGCGTGCTCGATCTTTCGCGCGTGCTGGCCGGGCCGTGGTGCGCGATGGTGCTCGGCGACCTGGGCGCGGAGGTCATCAAGGTCGAGCATCCCGGTCGCGGCGACGACACACGCGACTGGGGCCTGCGCATCGGCCGCACCGAAACGGCCTATTTCAATAGCGTGAATCGCAACAAGCGCTCGCTCACGCTCGACCTGCAGACCCCGGAAGGACAGCAGATCGCTCGCGACATTGCGAAAACTTTCGATGTCGTCATTCAGAATTTCAAGTTCGGCGGCGCGGAAAAGCTTGGGCTTGGCTACGAGCAATTGACGCGCGAAAACGCCAGGCTAGTTTACTGCTCGATTTCCGGTTACGATCGCGCCGGCCCGGAGGCCACTCGCCCCGGCTACGATTTGCTCGTGCAGGGCGAGGCCGGATTGATGGCGTTGAATGGCGAAGCCGAACGGCCGCCGCTCAAGTTCGGCGTTGCGGCCGTCGACCTGTTTACCGGCATGTATTCGGCGCAGGCGATTCTCGCCGCGCTCTACGAACGTGAACGCACCGACTGCGGGCGTCACATCGAAATGGCGCTGTTCGACTGCGGGCTCATGATCACGGCCTACTACGGACTCGAGGCGCTTGTGGCCGGCGAGGATCCGCCGCGTTTCGGCAACGAGCATCCGTCGATCGTGCCGTATGGCGTATTCGACGCCGAAGACGGCCCGCTAGTGGTCGCGGTGGGCAATAACGGTCAGTACGAACGCTTTTGCCGTGAAGTGCTGCGGCGCCCGGAACTTGCCGACGACGCGCGCTTCAAGACCAATATCCTGCGCTCGCAGAATCGCGCTGTGTTGCTGCCCGAAGTCCGCCGCGCCATTGCGGGCGAGAAGCGCGCTGCGCTGCTCGCCAAGCTCGCCGGCGCGGGCATTCCATGCGGCGAGGTGGCGGGGCTGCGCGAAGCGCTGCTGTCGGAGCGCGCGACGCAAGCGGGGCTCCTGACCATGCAACCTCACCCTCATACGGAATCCGGCACGACGCCCGTGCTTGCGCCGCCGTGGCGCTTCGATGGCGAGCGCATGCCGGTGCGACGTGCGCCGCCGCAACTGGGCGAGGGTACGCGCGACGTGCTGCAACACGTGCTCGGCTACAGCGCCGAGCGTATTGCCGAGCTGGCCGAGCGGGGCGTGGTGTGAGCGCGAGCCGCGCGTCGAGGGGCGACGCGCCGTCGACGTGCGGTGACGACGCATCGGCGGTACAAGGCCGCATCGACGCCGGCCATCGGGCTATCGCGTTATCGACGCCCGATTGATTCGGGTACGGGCGGGAAGAGCAGAATCGAAGCGTATTGATGTCGATTTCCTAATACAGAACGCGAGTTTTTTGAATTGAGCCGGATCTTCCGGACCGCTTAGAATCGATTCAACAACAATCGCACTCGCGTCGTCGGTCTCCATAACGTGGATCGAAATGCGAGTGGCGGTTCGGTTAATCGATAAGCAAGCAATACGGAGACTTGCAATGCGTCTGCATATGACCAACAGTGGTGCGATTACGCTGATTGCGCCTTCGCACTTCCAGCAGTTCGAGATCCTGGTGGACGAGCAGCCGAGCGTGCTGCTGGATCGCGCGATCGCGCGAGTCGGCCAGCGTGCCGATGAAGAACACGTCTGGGTCAATCCCCAAGTCATTCGATTCCTGTCCGGCAAGGCGGGGGATGCGGACTGGGAAGCCGGTTTCGGCGCGATGGTGGGCTTCGCTCGGAAATACAACTGGGTCAACGAGGCCGGTCTGATTCGCGCACACATTGTGCGCAACGAGTGCTCGGGCGGCAGTTCGGTCGAGGACTTCAAGGCCGCGATGCGCATGCTCGCGGCCGGCGTGTCCGCGATCACGACCGGAGACGTCGCCAATCCGAGCGGGATGGTGGTCTCCAGCCTGACGGCGATTTCGGCCGAGCCGCCGCTGGTAGGCTTCTTCGTGCACCGCGACTCCTCGATGCTCGAGCCGTTGAGAACCCACGGCAAATTCGTCGCCAATATCCTGGGCCACTCTCACCAGGACGTCGTGACGAAATTCATGAAGGAGCCGCAGGGCTGCCCGCGCTTTGCCGGGGGGCAGTGGAACGCGGGACTGGACGGCCTGCCGATCCTGGTGGACGCACTGGCCAACGTCGAGTGCGACGTCATCCATACCACGACCCTCGGCACGCATGAGATGTTCGTCGGCAAGATCAGCAAGACGACCACCGGCGACGCAGGCTCGCCGATGGTGAACTTCAACGCGGGAATTCGTGCGCTGGCGCAGTAAGCGGAGGTCAGGATGCCGGCATACGAACTGACAGTCAACGCGGCGCGGCAATGGACGAACCCGATCTCCGCAGGTTCTCGGGCGGCGGCCGTACCTGCATCAGGGAGTCCGCGAGATTACGGAGTCGATCTGGCCGGCTATTGCGGGGACGACGTAACGGAACCGGTGATTTTCCAGGTGCAACGCAGCCGCGATTCATGAAGCGTTTTTTGTCTCAAGTTACCAGGATGCCGGCAGTGGATCTCCCCATTCTCTACGTTGTGTCCAAGGGTGTGGCTGAAATCGAAATCAACCGACGCGAGCGCAGGAATGCGCTCGACGACAACGCCTATACGATGCTTCGCGAGGCATTTTCCGATGCCGAAAACGACCCTGACATCCGCGTTCTTCTCATTCGCGGCCAGACCGATATGTTTACGGCCGGGAAAGATCTGAAGTCGGAATCCGTCGCCCATGAAGGGTATCGCCCGGTCTTGACCTTCATGGATACGGTAAATGCGCTGACTAAACCGCTGATCGCTGCTGTCGCGGGACCGGCAATGGGGATCGGGACGACGCTGCTGTATCACTGCGACGTCGTGTACGCGGCCTCCAATGCGATATTCGGCATGCCGTTTACCAAAATCGGCGTGAGTCCTGAATTCGGGTCGAGCCGACTGGCACCGATGACAGCCGGCTACCGGCTGGCCGCGGAAGCGATGCTGTTTGCCGAAGCATTCGACGCCGACCATGCGCTGCGCACCGGCCTCGTCAATCGCGTGCTCGCGCCTGAAAAGCTGTTCGCGTATGCCCGCGAACGCGCAGAGAAACTGGCGACGATGCCCGGCGCGGCGGTTGTCAAGACCAAGGCGCTGCTCAAGAACCACGCGTTTGCGGGCATGAACGCGTTGTTCAGATCCGAACTCTACGAATTCGAAACGCTGCTCGATTCGGCTGAATCGAAGGCGATCGTTGCCGGCTTCGGCACGAAGCATTAACGAAGCTTGTCAGCCGTCATCCGGTGCTACCGTCGAGACGGAACCCGGCGATGAACGACGCGCCGGACGACACGCCATCGTGCCGGCAATTCGCGTAGCGGTGTGTCGGTGAATGCCGGCTTATGGAGCGCATCGACGCTCAATAAGCTGACGGATTGGCCGTCGTGATCGTGCTTGCAATGTTGCAACGCCGTGCCCATTCAGCGTCGTTTCCGCCTTGGGCCTGCAGTTTTTGCTTGCAGGCCAGACGTCGTTGCGCTTCGATAAAATCGTTCGGGTAGAGCGCGTTGCCGGTGATCTCGGGACGATAGCCGACCGCATTCAGATCGATCACCTGCTGTCGGACTTCGGTGCGCGTCAGCGGTGGAGAGGCGTCCGCATGGTTGGGTGACGATTGCGCACACGTTACGGCGCTGGCGAGCAGCATGCCGACGCCAGCGAGCTTGATGCCGCGTTGCAGATTCATATCCCCTCCGTCGACGTGGGTCATGTTTGACAACGGGACTGCCGAAGGCTGTCTATGAAGCGTTGCGAAATCACGGATTAGGTCTGTTAACTGAGTATAGATCCCTATTCCCGATGGGCAAAGTGGGCGGATTCAACGGGTTGCTGTCTCCCCTTCGCCTGAAAGCCGAAGAGCGTCTCGGGCATTGGTTGTGTGGACTCGGAGCGGACGGCGGGACGCAAGACGCAAGACGCAAAATCGACGACTGACGCACGTACTATAACGAGACGCGCCCTCACGGCTCGCGATCGGGTTCGTGTCGAAATCGCTCGTGGACGTGAGGGCAGCTTCGTGCCGATCCTGATAGCGGTGTCAAGTCTATTTTGGTTCCGCGGCTACCCAGCCGCTACATCGCCGCGCCATAAAGATGATGCGCGTCGGTCAGTGCCTCCGCGACGAGTTCCAGGCCGTCCTAGCACTGTTCCCGATCCTGCGGCCCGCCGAGGCAGATGCGAATCGCCGCTGGCGGGTCGCCGTCCGTCGAAAATGCCGCGCTTGCCACGGCGGCGACGCTTCGACTCCGCAGATGCTGCGCCAGGTCCGGTGCGGTCCGTAGGCACTCGCGCGGAATCGGCAGCCAGAGATGTAATGACCCTGCCTCGATTCCACATACAGCAAGAAGTTTGATAACTTTTGGCCTGTATGGAGAAGAACATGGCAGAGAACGTGGTACCGAGACGGCAGTACACGAAGGAATTCAAGGTTGAGGCGGTGCGGCTCGCTGAGAGCGTCGGTCAGCATGAAGCCGCTCGCGGGCTGGGCGTGCCGGTGGCGACGCTGGGGAACTGGTGCCGTGATCAGCGCGATGGCAGTGCGCAGGCCGCAGCGGGGCCGGCGTCGAGTGCACCGAGCTCAAGTCGTCGTCCGGTCAGCGACCTGGAGGCCGAGAACAGCCGTCTGCGTAAGGAACTGGCCAGCGCAAAGCTGGATATTGAAATTCTTCGAAAGGCGACGGCGTACTTCGCGAAGGGGTCGCGGTGAGGTACGCCTGGATTGACGCACATCGCGACCAGTACAGCGTAAGTCGGCTTTGCCGGGTTCTGGGTGTGTCGCGCAGCGGCTATTGCCAGTGGCGCGGCAGGGAGCCAAGTCGGCGGACACTGGCCAATGCCAAGTTGGACGCTGAGGTCGCCGCAATTCATCGTGCCAGCCGCGGCAGCTATGGCCGTCCTCGAATCGTGCGGCAGTTGCGTGCCCAGGGCCGTCCGGTGAGCGCCGAACGCGTGCGTCGCAGCCTGCAACGCCAGGGACTACGTCCGGTCTACAAGCGCCCGTATCGGGTGACGACGGATTCGACGCATCGCTTGCCGGTGGCGCCGAATCTGTTGGATCGGCGTTTCGACGGCTGGCGGCCCAATCAAGCCTGGGTAAGCGACATCACGTTCGTGAGGACCGGCGAGGGCTGGTTGTATCTGGCGGCGATCCTGGATCTGGCGAGCCGACGCATCGTCGGCTGGTCGATGTCCGAGCGGATCAACGCGGATCTAGTCTGCCAGGCGTTGCGCAGCGCGTGCTGGCAACGCAAACCGCCACCGGGATTGTTGCTGCACTCCGATCGCGGAGCCCAATACGCCAGTCGCGCATACCGGAAATTGACCGCCGCGTTCAAGATAAACGTGTCAATGAGCCGCCGCGCCAACGCCTGGGATAACGCCCCGATGGGGAGCTTCTTCAAGACGCTGAAGGTCGAAAGAATCTACCAGGCTCACTACGAGACGCGTGCCCACGCCCGCTTGGATAGCGTCGATTGGATCGAGGGCTATTACAATCGGCAACGTCTGCATACCTCGATCGACTTCCTTACCCCCGTCGACTACGAGGCTGGCTTGACGCCGCATAAGATGCTGTACGTGAAAACGAGGCAGGGTCAATTGCGGCTGCTTTCCTGATCCGGCCGAATGCTCCCGGGCAAGTCAGCGGTTTGCTTGGGAGAGCCGATGCGACCGGACATCGACGGCCTGGATGTCACATCTTCAGCGATGTTGCGTGGGTTTTCGGCGGCGCCGCGCCACGTTAAAGCGATGCGCCGCCGCACATGACGATCTGCTGCCCGGTGATCGCGCTCGCGTCCGCGCTTAGCAGGAAGGCGGTCAGCGCGGCGACTTCGTCGGGCGTGATGAAGCGCCCGATTGGCGGCAGCTTCGGCGGTGTGGCCGCGCGCGCCGGATCGCGCAGGAACGGCGTGTCGGTCGCGCCGGGCGCGACGACGTTCACGGTGATCCCGCTCGGCGCGAGTTCCGCAGCCCACGATCGCGCGAGGCCGACCAGCGCGGATTTGGTCGCCGCATACTGGCTGCGCGTGGCCGCGCCGCTCGCGGTGCGGCTGCCCAGCAGCACGATGCGTCCGCCGGCCGGCATTCGCGGCACCAGGCGATCGGCAAGAAACGTCGCGGCTTCGACGTGCAGGCGCCACATCGCCGCGCCGTCGTCGTGCGACAGCCGGCCGAGCGGCGCGGTGCGCATGAAGCCGGCCGCATGCACGAGCGCGTGGACGGCGCCCAGCGCGTCGCACACGGGCGTGAGCGCCGCGAGGTCGGTGACGTCGACCGGCACGATCGTCAGCGAATCGTGCGTCGTTTCGACGTGCGACCGGCACAGTCCGGTGACGCGCCAGCCGTCGGCGAGCAGACGCTCGACGATCGCGCGGCCGATCCCCGACGACGCGCCGGTGACGACGGCATGACGTGAATCCGAACCCGGCTGCTCCCGTTGCGCCACGATTTCTCCTGTTACGTTTGAACCTGCGGTGAACCGACGGATGCCGTCGTCGCGTTCGTGCTGACTGCATGAACCGTGATCCGAGCCTGCTCATGAAACGGTTCGAGCTGCTCGTGCTGCGCGCCGTCATCCGTCACGAGCGTCCAGTCGCGCTCGAGCGGCGTCCAGTGCTGCTGGCTCGCGCGCCCGAGCTTGTCGGCGGTCACGAGCACGAACACCTCGGCGGCCTGCCGGATCACGCATTCCTTCAGATACGACTGCTCGCTGCTTGCCTCGCACAGTCCGAGCTCGGCGACCACGCCGTCGGCGCCGAGGAATGCCTTGTCGACGCTGAGCCGGCTCAGCGCGATCTGCGCGAGCGGTCCGAGCGTGCTCATGCTGGACGAGCGCACGTCGCCGCCGATCACCGTCACGCGCACGCCCGACGACACGAGCGGGCTCACGACGAGCAGGTTGTTGGTGACCACGTGAACGGTCGTCCGGCCGGCGAGACGCCGCGCGAGTGCCGCCGTCGTGGTGCCGCCGTCGAGGAACACGGTGTCGCCGTCCTCGACGAACGAACTCGCCGCGCGCGCGATTGCTTCCTTCTGCTCCTGCGAACTGACGCGCCGCTCCTCGAGCGACGGTTCCGGCTCGTGGCCGCCGACCGCGGCCGCACCGCCGTACGTGCGCAGGATGCGGCGGTCGCTCGCCAGCGCACGCAGGTCGCGGCGCACGGTCGCCTCGGACATCCCGAAGTGCTCGCACAACGTCGCAACATCCGTCATGCCGCCGAGCACGGCCTGCAGCATCGCCTCCCGGCGCCTGGTTACTTTCATGTGCGTGATTTCCTGGTCTGATCGCATCGGCGCGCGATCGCGCGCATCTCGATCGACAAGTTTATCGAATTGCCGCACCGGCCGGCCAGTTGCCGCGGCGAGCGTCATCGGCCGCGAACCCACGCTTCGTCGACGCGCACGTACTTGATCTTCTGACGGAACCACGTGAACGCGATGTGCAATGCGCCGTCCTGCGACTGCACGATCGACGGATACGAGTATTCGCGGTTGCGCTGGTCCGCCGAGTTGTTCGTCATGCAGTACCCGTCACCGATCTCGAGGTTGCGGCGGCGCCGCCACGTCCTGCCGCCGTCCTCCGAGATGGCCAGCGACATCGGCGCACGCGGCGCGCCCCAGAACGCGGTGCCGCGTGCGGACGCCTTCTGGTCGCGCAGCTCGCCGCTGTTCTCCGAATCCTCGATGTCGTCGTACAGCGACGCACGGCGCTCCGTGCTGTGCGACGCGTCGCTTTCGTTGAACACGAGCGCGAGATGGCCGTTCTGCAGTACCGTGAACTGGATCGACGAGTTGTTGTTCGGCACGTCGGTGCGTTCGGGCGCGCTCCACGTGCGGCCGTCCGTCGAGCGGCTCGCGTAGACGAAGTCGGCCCAGCGGCTGCGGTAGAGGGCGAGCAGCGATCCATCGTGCAGCACGTGAACGTTCATGTGCACGCACCCGACGCTGTCCGGCACCTCGTGCAGCGTCCACGTGTCGCCCTGGTCGTCGGACACCATGACCGCGCTGACGTCGTCGTTGCCGACCCAGCGCTCGCCGGGCTCCGTGCGGCACAGGAAGATCGGGCAAATCCACGTGCCGCTGTCGAGCGCGACGATCGGCTGGCGCACGAACGTCCCCGGCCGGTCGAACAGCGTGTCGACGGGGCCCCACGTGAGGCCGCCGTCCGCCGACACGCGGCGGCGCACGATCGCGGTGTTCTGATGGCCGGACAACTGCGCGGTATAGATCAGCCACAGGCGGCCATCGGGCGCGGTGAACAGCACCGGGTTCTGTTCGGAGCGGGTCGGGTCGTCCGACAGCTTGCGCGGCGCCGACCATTCGTTCGTCCCGGCCGCAAGCCGCGACAGGTAGATCGACACGTCAGGAATGCCTTCCTGCGTCCCGCCGAACCACACGCACAGAAGGTCGCCGTTGTCGAGGCAGTGCAGATTGGCCGCGTGGTTCTGCACGCAGGCGGTGGGCAGAAACGCTTCTTGCCGTTCCGCGTCGGCATAGGCCGTGTGAACGCAATGATCCGGCGCGGCACTCGCCGCTTCAACGAGGTGGGTGCTCATGAAATCTCTCTGGGTGGGCGACGTCAGTGCGATTCGCGATGGGTGAGCGGCTTGTCGTGAAGGTTCGCGCCATCGCCATGAAACAGCAGCTTGCCGATCACCAGTACGATGGCCGGCGTCACGAGCGCGACGTACATGTTGTCGATGCCGAACGGGTTGCCGAGCAGGTACCACAACGTCGTCGCGAGCGTTGCCACGATCAGGGCCGACACGGCGCCGCGCTTGCCGCTGAAGAACGGCAGATAGATGCCGATCAGCGCGACGACCGACACGGACAGCCGCAACGCGCGGCTGAAGAACGAAAGCGCGAGGATCTGCGGGACGAACAGCACGAAGATCAGCGGCAGGAAGCCGACGATCAGCGAGATCCAGCGCGTCATTCTCAGTTCGACGTCGGGCGTCGGATTGAAACGCGGTACATAGAAGTCCTTCACGATCAGCGACGCGATCGCGAGCGCGACGGTACACACGCTGACGAAGATCGATGCAACAAGCGACGTCGTGACGATGCCGGCCAGGATAGGGTTCATGTGCTGCAGGAACACCGGCAGTGCGTACAGGCTCTTGACGCCGGGATACAGGTACTTGGCCGCGACGCCGATGAAGCCGAGCGCGAGTGCGATCGGTACGCACAGGAACGCGGCGATAAGCGACGACGCGCGCGCACCCTCGGGGCTGCGGGTGGCCGAGATCGCCTGGATGATGAACTGCGTCGAGAAAATCGCGCCGGCCGTGCCGATGATCCATGCGCCGATCGTGCCGCCCGACAACGCGCCGGTCCACGTGAAGTAGTGTGCGGGCATGCTCTGCGCCATCGGCGCGATGCCACCCGACAGCTTCCACGCAACGCCGACCAGGATGGCGATGCCGAGCAGCTTCACGGCGCTGTGCACGACCGTCAGGTACGCGACGCTCTTGAGGCCGCCCCACACGAAATAGATGGTGCTGACGATCGCGGTGATGACGGCGGCCGTCGGGAGGTTGATGCGCATGACCGTCGAGATCGCCGCCGCACCGCTCACGTAGTTGCCGACGTTCACGACGAACAGCGCGTAGATCATGATCGCGGAGACCGCGAGTTTCGCGCCGTGTCCGTATCGCTGCGCGATGAATCCGGAAATGGTGAACTCACCGGATGCATACAGGCGCTTGGCCATGAACAGGCCGAAGAGCAGGAAGCCGATGGCGGCCGCGAGCACCGACCACGACGCGGCGATGCCGGCCGAAAATGCCTCCTGCGACGTACCGACGGTCGATTTCGCGCCGATGAATTCCGACATCAGCAGGATCGCAACCACCAGCGCGGGCATCGAACGCCCGGCCACCATGAACTGCTCGGAATTGCGGCTGCGCAGGCGAATGCTGATCAAGCTGGTTATCACGATGTAGACGACAACCATCCCGATGATGGTGGCTGTGTCCCAATAACTGAAGGTGGCCATCGCTTGTCTCCACGTTACCTTCGGTTGATATGCGTTCGATGCGTCGGGCGATCCGGCATGTGCCTGCCGGTATCGCCCGACGGTGATGCGTGTCGTTGCGTACGGGTCGCTTACGCGGCGCTGGCGACCGGCGACGGCTCGTTGCGTCGCGTCGCGAGATCCACGGCCTGGCGGAACGCTTCCAGCAGGCTGCGTTCGTCGGCAATGCCCTTGCCGGCGATGTCGAACGCGGTGCCGTGATCGACGGACGTGCGGATCACGGGCAGGCCGACCGTCACGTTCACGCCGGCTTCGAGGCCCATCACCTTCACCGGCCCGTGTCCCTGGTCGTGATACATCGCGACGACCACGTCGAAATCGCCACGGCCCGCGCGGAAGAACAGCGTGTCGGCCGGCAGCGGGCCTTCGACGTCCCAGCCGCGCGCCTGCAGGACTTCGACCGCAGGCACGATCTTCTCTTCCTCCTCGCCGTAGCCGAACAGGCCGTTCTCGCCGGCATGCGGATTGATCCCGCAGACGCCGATGCGCGGATTCGCGATGCCGGCGCGCACCAGCGTGTCGTGTGCGCGTTCGATCGTGCGTCGCACGAGGCCCGGCTCGATCTTGCGGATCGCATCGAGCAGACCCATGTGCGTCGTCACGTGGATCACGCGAAGATTGGGCGCGACGAGCATCATCGACACCTCGTCGATGCCGGTCAGATGCGCGAGCATTTCGGTGTGGCCGGGGAAGATATGGCCGCCGGCATGCAGCGCTTCCTTGTTCAGCGGCGCGGTGCAGATCGCGTCGAGCTCGCCGTTCGACGTCAATTCGACGGTGCGCGCGATGTATTGATACGCGGCGTCTCCGGCGATCGGCGACAGCTTTCCATAAGGCAGGTCGGCCGGAATCAGTGCGAGGTCGATGCAATCGACGACGCCTACGCGGAACGCGCCTTCGGACGGCCGGCCGATCGCGCGCACCTCGAGATCGACACCGGCCCGGCGGCCGGCATCGCGCAGGCGCGCGGCGTCGCCGACGACCACGGGGCGGCACTGCTCGTACACGGACGCATGGGCGAGGCTCTTCATGATGATTTCCGGTCCGACGCCGGCCGCGTCGCCCATGGTGATGCCGATGATGGGACGGTTGTCCATGGCAATTCCCTTCACAGATTGGTTTGAGCCGTATCGGCCGGTTTGCCTGCGTTCGCAAGCCGGCGCCAGGCGTGATAGATCGAATCGGGGCGGCCGAAACCGCCGGCCTTAGTCACGACGGGCAGTGTGTCGCCGTGCAATCGGCATTCGAGAAGCGGCATGCCGTCCTCGATTTCATCGACGACGTGCAGCGCGCTCGCGCCGGCCGCGGTGAGCAGCGCGCGCGCCGTTTCGCCGCCGGTCGCGATGATGCCGCCGGCGTGGCGCACGACCGGCGCGAGCAACGCGGCGAGACGCGTGCAGAACAGCAGCCCGTCGTTCACGTCGCCGCGCTGTGCCTGGCTCAGCGACACGACGACATGCCTGCCGCGACGCAGCGCGTCGCCGACCACGGCCGTGACGTCGCTTTGCGGGTCGTCCAGCGCGGAGACCGCGACTTCGAACGCAACGAGATGCGTGCCGGCGTGCGCGTTGAGACAGTCCAGCTGCGCATGCGAGATGCTCGACATGCTGCCCACCACCGTCAGCACGGGCCGTTGCGGATACGAATGCGGATCGCCGGCCGCCGGGCTGCTCACGCTGCGCGGCAGGTCCAGTGCGTCGATGACGGCGGGCGCCAGGCCGGCCGAGCCGACCCAGAACACGTGGTCGAGCGTTGCCGATGCGCGCGCGATGCGTTGCAGATCGTCGTCGGATTCCGCGTCGCACACGACCGCTTGCACTCCTTCGGACTGCAGCTCGTGCAGACGTGCGGCGAGCGCGTCCGCATCGCCGCGCACCGTTCCGATCGCCGCGTATGCGACACGCAGATGCTCGGCGGACAGCAATGCAACGAGGTCTGCCTTGCCCGGGATGTTGTCGTTGCGCCAGTATTCACTCGCTTCCACCGGCACGCCACGCACCCATTGGCGCCCGTCCACGGTCGTGCGTCCGGAATCCGGGTAGGCCGGGCACACGATCGCCATGCCGATGCCTGATGCCAGCGCGGCGACTTCCGCCGTGAAATTGCCGCGCAGCGTCGAGTCCACTTTCTTGTAGATGCGCGTGCCGGCGCCTGACAGCGACGCCACGGCATCGACGGTGCGCCGGGCGGCCACGTACTTCGGCGCGCGGCGCGAGTCCACGTCGATCGACAGGATGTCGACGCCGTGCGGCGGCGTCGCCGCGTGGGCGGTGTCGAGCACGACCATTGCCGTCAGGCCGTGACGCAACCCGGCGACCGCGCAGTCGGCCGCACCGGACAGGTCGTCGGCGACGATCAGGAGCCGTGCCGCGGGCTGTGCGGGCGCGTTCACGGCAGCAGGCGCCGGTAGATGGACTTCATGTCGTCGAGCGTCAGCGCCTTCGGGTTGTTGCCGAGCAGGCGCTTGACCTTCGATGCGGCGACCGCGAGCGCGTCGAGATGTTCTTCCGACACGCCGAACTTGCGCAGGTCCTGCGGAATGTCGACGGCCGCGGTCCATTCCTCCATCTTGTCGATCAGCTTGCGTGCCGCGTCGGCATTCGTATCGGCTTTCGCCACGAGATCGAGGGCGCGCGCTACGTTCGACAGCCGGCCTTCGATCGCATCGAGATTGAACGCCATCACATGCGGCAGCAGCATCGCGTTCGCGACGCCGTGCGTGACGTTGAACATCCCGCCGAGCGGGTATGCGAGCGCGTGCACGGCTGCGGTGCCGGCCGCGGTGAGCGCGAGGCCGCCATACATCGAGCCGAGCATCATCCCTTCGCGCGCTTTCAGCGACTGGCCGTTTTCATAGGCTTCGACGATGTTGGCGCCGATCAGCCGCATCGACTCCATCGCATACATGTCGCTGATCGGGTTCGCCTTCGTCGAAATGTACGATTCGAGCGCGTGCACGAATGCGTCCATGCCGGTCGCGGCCGTGATCGGTTTCGGCAGGCCGAGCGTCAGCTCTGCATCGAGAATGACGATTTGCGGCAGCAGGTGACGGCTGACGATGCCGACCTTCAACGATTCGTCGGGCAGCGTCACGATCGCGTTCGGCGTGACCTCAGAGCCGGTACCGGCCGTCGTCGGCACCAGGATCATCGGCACGCCGGGGCGCTTAATCAGGTCGATGCCGAGCCAGTTCCGCAGCGGCTCGTCGTTGGTCAGACGGACTGCGAACAGTTTCGCCGCATCGAGCACGCTGCCGCCGCCGATCGACAGGATCGCCTGCGGCGCGAACGGCGCGATCTGCTCGTTGAACACCGTCTCGACGTTGCCGATCGTCGGTTCCGGCTCGACGCCGCGAATGATACGCACGTCGACGTCCTTCGCGTTGAGCGATTCGATCACGCGATCGACGATGCCGAGCGCTTCCATCGACGGTTGCGTGATCAGCGCGATCCGCTCGACCGGCGTATCGAGCAGAGCGAGCTTGTCGGGCAGCGTGGCGAGGCTGCCGGCGCCGTGGACGATGTGCTTGACTGTCTGAAAGTGGTGAGTCGTCATGTTGGGAACTGTTGTTTCAGCGGCCGCGCGCGGCGTCGCGGTAGAGGGAAAGCGCTTGCGCGAGGCGCTCGCGGGCGTGCTCGTCGAGCGGCTGCGCAGGCGAGCGCGCGGGGCCGGCCGGCATTCCGAGCATCTGCGCGGCGGTTTTCAGCACGACGGGCATCGTGCCCAGTGCGAACGCATCGCGCAGCGCGCGCAGCGATTCCTGCGCGGCGCGTGCGCCGGCGATATCGCCCGCGTGGAACTTGTTCCAGATCGACATCACGACATCCGGGACGGCGTTCGTCGTCGCGGCGACCGCGCCGTCGCCGCCGGCGATCAGCGTCCACAGGATCATCGAATCGGTGCCCGTGAACACCGCGAAGTCGTCGCGCCGCAGGTTAATCAGTTGCAGCAAACGGTCGAAGTCGCCGCCGCTGTCCTTGATGCCGCGGATGTTCGGAATCTCCGCAAGACGGCGCACCGTATCGACGGTCAGCGTGATGCCCGCTTTCGCCGGAATCGTGTACAGCATCACGGGCAGCGCCGTCGCGTCGGCGATCTTCTTGTAGTGCGCGTAGAGCTCCGGCTGCGTCGCGCCGTTGAAATACGGCGTGATCACGGACACCGCGTCGACGCCGGCATCGGCCATCTTCCGGTTCAGGTCGATCACGTCACGCGTTGCATACGCGCCGGTGCCCGCGATGACGGGCACGCGCGAACGTGCCTGCCTGACCGCGATCCGCGCGATGCGCAGCTTCTCTTCTTCATTCATCGCGATGAATTCGCCATTGGTACCGAGCACGAACAGCCCATGCACGCCGGCCTCGATTAGCCGCTCGATCAGCTCGCGCAGGCCGTCTTCATCGACGTTCTCGTCCGCTGTCATCGGCGTAATCAGCGCGGGAACGATTCCCTTGAGCGAAATTGACATGCTTGCTCCATCGCAACTGGGACGGCGGCGGAATCGCCATCTCCATGGGGTGTGTCGACATCAGCGGACGCTGTGCACCGGCGGTCAGGATTGCGCCGCTGGATATGTCCTCCGACGCTATCCGGACGCATAGAAATCCCGGCCGATATCGGTGAATTGACTTGCTCGTTTCAATCAATATATTGATCGATGTGTGCATTGTAGCCTGTTTTGTGATCGGCGCGATCAATGAAAACCCTGATGTGACCAAATCAGTCATTTCTGTCATTGAGACGCGCTGCCGGTTCAGCGCTGGTCCACCCGTGCTGGGCAGTGGCTCGATGGTGGGCCAGCAGGGCGGCCAGCGGCGGATGTTGACGTGCTTGGAAAAGCAGGGCACTTCGCAGCGGGTGTCGTGAATACGGCATCGACCCCATGTATCGTTCAGTCGGGCTGCCGCATTTTGGCGGGCACATTGAGCGCTTGAACCGCAACTTGATGGAGCGCGTCCGGGGCCTGCCGGGAGCGACTGGTCATCCCACAGAGGGCCGCAAAAGGGGGCAGTCCGAAAAGACGGCGTGTTGTTGACGCCTCGAGAATTCGAGCGACGGCTCGCGGTTGAGATTGGGAGACGCTACCATCACGCTCCGCATCGTGGGTTGCTCGAAGGAGCGCCGGCCGACACGCGGAAGACGCTCGCGTGTAACCCCGACTCTCGCCTGCTGCCACCGTCGACGGATGCTGAGCTAAGGTTCTTGATTCGATCTTTACTTGTCGCGCGAAGGAAAGTCACTGCCAGCAACGGTTCACCGCCTGGCATTCGGATGTGATGGAGGTGAGCAAGCGCTACGCCATCAAGGCGTCGGTGAGTGGCAATACGTAGTCGGACTTCGGTGCGGTGATTGGTGCAGGGGACGAGTTCTGACGCGCGCCGAGCAGCACAGAATGACGGGAAAGCTGCGGGCATGCTGTGACAACCGGCGCTTTTGACGTGTCTGGCGCGAGGTTGGCGCGCGTACTCCCGCCGCTTCGTTTGGCGTGAAGACAAGTATCGCTGTCGTCACGCACGTTACTCGACCACTTTGAACACGCGGTTCTTCGCGATTAAGCCGGCTTTCGCCTGTTTGCCGTCGTCGTCAGCGGCGGGCCGCAGATGCCGATCGTCGAGCGTCGGCCCCGTATAGCGGCTGCGCGGCCGGATCACCTTGCCGACGCGCAGCTGTTCGATGCAGTGTGCGAGCAGTCCGACGCTGCGCGCGATCGAGAACAGCCCGAACGCCGCATCGCGCGGCAACTGAAGCTGCACCGACAGCATCGCCAGCGCGACATCGATGGTCGGCCGCTGGCCGGTGAGCGTCGTGACCTTGTCGACGAAGTGCGCGAGTTCCGTCGGCGGATCGAGCCGCGCAAGCAGCGCGGCCGCGCGCGGATCGCCGTCGGGGTAAAGATGATGGCCGAAACCGGGAATCGGGATTGCGGACTTCAGGTGATGATCGACGACGCGCTCGGCACCCAATCGTTGCACATCGTCGAACACTGCGCGCACGCGTCCCGACGCGTCGCCGTGCAGCGGTCCCGACAACGTCGCGAGCCCCGTCAGCAGGCAGCCCGCGAGCGACGCGCCGGTCGATGCGGTGATGCGCGCGGCGAATGCCGAACTCGTGATCTCATGATCGGCGACCAGCACCATCGCGCGGCGCAGCAGGTCTGCGCCATGGCTGTCGAGGCCCCAGCCGGCCGCGAGCCGCTGATGGGTGTGAAGCGGGCTTGCGCCGGCGTCGTCGTGCGCGCCGAACGCGCGCGACACGATCGCAACGAGCTGCCCGGCCTCGATGTGCAGCGCGCTGTCGAGCCGGCCGAGCGTCGAATGGCCAAACGCGGCCAGCGTCGCGAGCATCGTGAACGCACATTGCCGGTCACGCTCGCCGGGCGGCAGCACGATCACCGGCGCGTCGAACGACACCGGCGCGGTGGCCTGCCAGAGCAGCGAAGCCGTTTCCTCGAGCGTCGCGGTATCTGCGAGTTCAATGCTGTCGCGGCCGCGATACCATGCGCGACCCTTAGAGAACGTGGTGATGCCGCTGTAAATGCACGGCTCGGCGCCAAAGATCGTGCTGGCCGCGAGCGCCGCTCGCTTGCGGCCGACCTGCTTCTTGCGGCACAGCGCGACCACATCCTCGGCCCGATACAGGCTCTTGCGCGGATCGTCGGGATCCTGCATCACGGCAATGCTGCCGCGGCTGGCGTACGCGTAGACGGTCTGCGCCCGCACGCCGAGCCGCCGCGCCGCTTCCGTCAGGGTGATCCAGTTCTGCATGGGGAGTCGTGATGAGGATGCGGCCGGTTCGCGGCCGCTTGCGCCGACTATAGACCGGGTTCAGTTGAATGTCATCTCGGCCGGGCGCCGTTCGAGCACCTCGACGAGGATGTCGCCGGGCGCGCGCACGAAACAGCCGCGCACGCCGGGGCGGATCCGCGTGACGGGCTGGACGATCTCCGCGCCGTTTTCGACCAGATGCGCGTAAGCCGCATCCAGATCCTCGACCAGCACGCCCAAGTGGTCGATCCCTTGCATGCGCGTGCCGTCCGGCACGATCGCCGGACGCGCGTCCGGCAGCGCCGTGATGAAGAGGTTGATTGCCCCGATCCGCAGGTCGACGCGGCCGGGGCGCCGCACGATTTCGGCGTTCAGGCAGCGCGCGAACCACGCGGCGGTGGCCTCGGCATCAGCCGAGCAGAGTTGCAGGTGATCCCATTTGAATTCGATCATGGTCGTGTGCGGTACGTGCAGTGGAGCGTAAAAGGGGGCGAACCGGGTCAGAGCTCGATACGCGACAGCTTGCCGAGCAGCACCGAGTACGACAGCGTGCCGAGGAGGCAGATCGCACCCATCAGGTTCAGCGCCCAGAAAAAGTTGCCGGTGTGCTGCGCCACGTAGCCGATCATCAGCGGCGTGGTGACAGCTGCGATATTTGCTGCGAGGCTCGTGATGCTGCTGGTGAGCCCGACATAGCGTTTCGGCGCGATCTCGGACACCGCCGCCCACGACATCGAGCCGATTCCCTGTGCGAAGAACGCGACGGTCAGGATCGCGATCACCAGCGTGTTCGACTGCACGAAATTGACGAGCACGATCGATGCGCCGAGGAAGGTGCCGATCACGAGGGGCGCCTTGCGCGACGACGACATTGATACGCCGCGCCGGATGCAGAGATCGGACAAATAGCCCGCGATAAGGATCCCGAGCGTCGCGCCGATGAACGGCATCGCCTGGAAGAAACCGACCTTGATCATCGACATGTGCCGTTCCTCGACAAGGTAGGTCATGAACCAGGTCGTGAAGAACACCAGCAGCGTGTTGTTGCAGAACTTGCCGAGACAGATCGCGAGGATCTGCCGATAGCCCAGCAGTCGCAGCGCCATGCGCCAGTCGAACCGGTCGCGCGCCGTCACTACCGGCTGCCCTTCGGTGATGTACTGCAGCTCGGCCGCGTTGACGCGTGGATGGCGCGACGGATCGCGATAGAGCCGGTACCAGACGACGCTGAACAGAATGCCGAACGCGCCGGTCGCGAAGAACACGGCGCGCCAGCCGAATGCCGACGAGATCCACAGCAATAGCCCGGTGAAGAGCGGCGTGCCGATGTACTGACCCATCACGTACACGCTCGTCGCGAAGCCGCGCTCCTGGACCGGGAACCACATCGTCACCGCGCGCGCGTTCGACGGAAACGCGGGCGCTTCGAGCGCGCCCATCGCTAGCCGAGAGCCGAGCAGCATGTGGTAGCCATGCGCGAGCCCTTGCGTCAGCGTGGCCAGCGACCAACCGACGAGCGATAGCGCATACGCGACGCGCGAGCCGAGCAGGTCGGCGAGAGCGCCAGCCGGCAGCAGCGCGATCGAGTAGGCGAGGCCGAACACGGCGAACAGCTCGCCCATCTGCACGCGGGTAAGCGCGAGATCCTTCGACAACGCCGGCGCGACGATACCGAGCGCCGAGCGATCGACGTAGTTGAGGACGGTGGCCACCAGCAGCATCGACAGCACGCCGTAGCGCACCCGCGATCGCCTGGCGGCGCCTGCGTGCGCGTCGAACTCGCGCATGACCGAAACCTGTTCTTCAGCGGTTTTCAATGTCGTCTCCTGTTTTGTGATGGTTGTGCTGGTGAACCTGTCGTGTGCGCCGGCGCGCGTCCGGTCAGCCGCGTCCGACGAAGGGCATTGCGCTTGCCATGATCGTCATGTTCAGAATGTTCGCTTCGAGCGGCAGGCTCGCCATCTGCACGATCGCGCTCGCGACATGCACGACGTCGACGCGCGGCTCGGGCGCGATGCGGCCGTCAGCCTGCAGCACGCCGCTGTCCATGCGCTCCGTGAGCGAGGTCGCGGCGTTGCCGATATCGATCTGGCCGCAGGCGATGTTGAACGGTCGACCGTCGAGGGCAAGCGAACGCGTGATGCCGAGGACCGCGTGCTTCGTGGCCGTGTACGCGATCGTGTTCGGGCGCGGCGTGTGCGCGGAGATCGAACCGTTGTTGATGATGCGGCCGCCTTGCGGCGTCTGGCGCTTCATCTGGCGCCACGCGGCGCGGGCGCACAGGAACACGCCGGTCAGGTTGGTGGCGACCACGTCGTTCCAGAACTCAAGCGAATAATCGTCGAGCGGCACGGCGCCCGCGTTGCGGCCCGCGTTGTTGAACAGCACGTCGAGGCGGCCGAAGTCATGCGCAATCCGCGTGAAGCTCGCATCGACCGATGCCTCGTCGGAAACGTCGGTCGGAATGACCGCGGCCACGCCGCCTGCCCGCTCGACGATCTCCTGCGTCGCGAGTAGTGGATCAATGCGCCGGCCGAGCAGCGCGACGCTGAAACCGGCTTGCGCGAGCGCTACCGCCGCTGCCTGTCCGATTCCGGTGCCGGCGCCCGTCACTGCCGCGATTCTTTTCTCTGCCTGCATTTTCACGCCCTCGTCTTCAGTCCGTTGAACATGCAAAAAGCATTGCGCGGCGACGATTTCGCAGCAATCTTGATTCTTTCAATCAACATCAACCGCCCCGTCCCGACGGGCTGGCGTCAGGGTTTTCCTGAGCTCGCGACTGCGCCGTTCGCGCGCCGGCACGGCATCGCGTATAGCAGAGGACATGATCGGAATCGGTCGATTATCCGGTCGCTCAATGCCGCGCGGACATGTTGATCGAACCAATCAATATTGACCTGCGCCGACTGCGCTTCGTAGGCTGTGTTCCGTTTTCCGACCCAAGGACGAGACCATGCCTGACAACAATCGCACCCGCCTGTTGGTTGCGCGACGCGTTCCCGCCGCAGTCGCCGCACGCGCAGAATCCGAATTCAACGCGTATGTAACGGACGCCGACATGGACGCGTCGTCCGTCGTCGAGTTCTGCAATCGCTACGAGACGCCGGCGGTGCTGATCGGCAAGAAATCCGGGCTGCAGGCCGAGCACATCGCAGCATTGCCACCGAGCGTGAAGATCATCGCGAACGCGAGCGCCGGGTACGACCACATGGACGTCGCCGCCGCACGCGCACGCGGAATCGCGGTCAGCAACGCCCCCGATGCGCTGACCGACTGCACGGCCGATTTCACGATGCTGCTGGTGCTGGCCGCGTGCCGGCGTGCATCGGAGTACGAGCGTATCGTGCGCGCGGGGTGGGGAAAGTCGTTCGGCATGACCGACATGCTCGGCACGCGCGTGAACGGCAAGACGCTCGGAATCGTCGGTTTCGGGCGGATCGGCCGTGCGGTCGCGCAGCGCGCGCGCGGCTTCGGGATGAAGATCGTCTATACCGACCGACGTCCCGCACCGCCCGAGATCGAGGCCGGCGCGCGCTATTGCGCGGATCTCGACACGCTGCTCCCGCAGTGCGACATCCTCACGCTGCACGTGCCCGGCGGCGGCACGCCGTTGATGACCCGCCGCGAATTCGGCTTACTGCGCGACGGTGCCGTGTTCGTGAATGCGGCACGCGGCAGTCTCGTCGACGAGGATGCGCTGTACGACGCGTTGACCTCGCATCGGCTGTTCGCCGCGGGGCTCGACGTTTACCGGAACGAACCCAACATCGATCCGCGCTTTGCCGCGCTCGACAATGTGTTTCTGTCGCCGCACATGGCGAGCGCGACCGTCGAGACGCGCGACCAGATGGGGTTTACCGCGCTCGACAACGTCGCGGCGGTGCTTGACGGGAAGGGGGCGCCGAACGCGCTGTGATGCCGGCGGGCGCGAGCGCTCGCCCATGCCGGGGTGTCCGATGACGGAACCCCCGGCTTCAACCGCGTCGTTACTTCAACACCCCCTCCGCCACCAGCACCTCATGCGCGGCCTTGAACGCGCTGAGACGATGCGGAATACCCGAATAGGCGGTCGCATGCAGCAGGGTCGTTTTTGTTACGTCCAGGGGGGTGACGACGGACGCCCTAACGTCGAGTTGCGATAGGGCTTCCGCCTTGGTCTCGCGCTGATGCGCCAAACCATGCCGCCGCTCGGGCCTGTCAGGAATTTTGTGTTTAAGGCATAACATGCTCCCAAGGAGAGTTTATGCCTCGCAAACTGAAAGCCCAGCCGGCGGCTCTGCCGGCGATTCCGGCCGAGTTGCTCGAGCAGTTCGGCAACGGTCCGATGACGGCCGAAGCCATCAACGCCGCGACGCTGGCGTGTTGATTTCCACTGAACTTTGACCCACCCCGAGACAGCGTAGTACATCTATTCCGGTGTGGATAACTCCTCACTGCCTGCTGCTTTGCTGCTCTCTTTCTGGTTGCCTTCGCCTTGGCAGGACTGGACTTGAAGCGCCAGGATTCATTGCCTGTTTCGACGATGTGGCAGTGATGGGTGACGCGGTCCCGCAGCGCCGTCGTCATCTTTGCGTCCCCGAACACGGTCACCCACTCACCGAAGCTGAGGTTGGTGGTGATCGCGACACTCGTGTGTTCATACAGCTTCGAGAGCAAGTGGAACAGCAATGCGCCACCGGTTTGGCTGAACGGCAGGTAGCCCAGTTCGTCGAGGATCACCAGGTCGACGTACATTAGCTTATGGGCGATCTCGCCTTGTTTGCCGATGGACTTCTCCTGCTCCAGTAACTTTGGACTAGTCGTGACTAAGCTCTACGCGCTTGATCTCTTTAACGATGACGAGATAACAGAACACTGTAATCAGCGCATTGGCACCTACAAAAGCCAGGGCGCCGTTAAACGAGCCACCAGACTGTGCGACGAGATACCCGATCACAATGGGGGTGACGATACCGGCAACGTTGCCAAACATGTTGAAGATCGATCCAGACAGGCCAATCGCTTCCTTGGGTGAGGTGTCTGCGACCACAGCCCATCCAAGTGCACCCAGACCCTTCCCGAAGAAGGCAAGCGACATAAGGGCAACGACGACCCAATCGGTATTGACGTAGTTGCATCCGACGATGCAGCACGACAGCAGCATGCCGCCAACGATCGGCGTCTTTCGTGCGACGGTGAGCGAGCGACCATGTCGTATAAGTGTGTCCGACAACACGCCACCGAGAACGCCGCCACCGAACCCGCAGATGGCCGGCAGGGAAGCGATGAGCCCTGCCTGGAGGATAGTCATGTGCCGGGCCTGAACGAGGTAGATCGGAAACCACGTCAGGAAGAAATAGGTAAGCACGTTAATGCAGAATTGTGCGAGATACACGCCGAGCAGCATGCGATTGCCCAGCAGTTGCCGCACAACGCCCCAGCCACCGCGATGACTGCGCGAACCGGCGTCGGCTAGTTTTCGGCCGTGAATGAGGCCACCGCCCTGGTCAATATACTCGAGCTCCGGTTTATTGACGCCCGGATGGTTCACCGGGTTTTTCATGACCTTGAGCCACGTTATTGCCAGCAGCAGTCCGGCAAAGCCCATGACGACGTAGACGTAATGCCAGCCGAAGGCGTGGGTAATCCACGCCATCAGCGGAGTAAACACGACAGCTGCGAAATATTGCGCCGAATTGAAGATAGCGGAGGCAGTACCGCGTTCCTTTGTAGGAAACCAGCTCGCTACGACCTTGGCATTTGCAGGGAACGCCGGCGCCTCAGCGGCCCCCATGACAAAGCGCAACATGAATAGCGTGGTTACCGCTGCTGCGGCGCTCCCTGCCAGGCCGATCGAGCTTTGAAGCAATGTAAAGAGAGACCAGAGGAAGATGCTCGCGGCATACACTCGGCGTGCTCCGAAGCGATCGAGCAGCCAGCCGGCTGGAATCTGACAGAGAACATAGGCCCAGCTAAATGCGGAAAAGATGTATCCCATCTTGACCGCATCGAAGCCGAACTCTCCCCGCATTGCAGATCCGGTGACCGACAAGGTCGCGCGATCTGCGTAGTTCAATGTCGTGATGACAAAAATAAGGGCCAGAATGACGTAGCGGACCTTCGTACGCTTGAGTGCGTCCGCGGGATTTGCCGTGCGGCTCATTTCCATGACGATCTTCCTCTGTTTAAAGCGAGCGGGGTGCCTGTGTCGCTGTTGGGCATAACTGCGCGGCTAGCCCCGCCTGTCTCCTCGTGGCGTGCTTACTGCGCGCCGAGCTTTTTGATCAAAGCGTCGAGCTGGCTCAGTTCTTCGTCGTTGAGGTCCGTGAGCGGAGCGCGAACCGGGCCGGCATCGTGGCCAACGAGCTTTGCGCCCGCCTTGACGATGCTGACTGCGTAACCCGCACGGCGATTACGGATTGCGAGGTAAGGAAGGAAGAAGTCGTCAATCAGCTTTCCAATCGTTGCGTGATCGTCCGATGCGATTGCACGATAGAAGTCCATGGCGGTCTTCGGAATAAAGTTGAAGACGGCGGACGAGTAGACCGGAACGCCGAGGGCCTTATACGCGGCTGCATAAACTTCAGCCGTCGGCAGGCCGCCGAGATAGGAAAACCGCTCACCCAGGCGGCGACGGATCGTCACCATGTTTTCGATGTCGCCGACACCGTCCTTAAACCCGATCAGATTCGGACAGCGATCGGCGAGGCGCTCGAGCATGTCAGCGTTCAGCTTCGAATTGGCCCGGTTATAGATGATCACGCCCAGATTGGGCACTGCCTTGCACACTTCCTCAGCATGCGCTGCGATCCCGTCGAGCGAGGCCTCCGTCAGGTAATGCGGCATCAGGAGGATGCCCTGCGCGCCATTGCGCTCCGCTTCTTTCGCGTACTCGATGGCAACGCGCGTCGGACCACCCGCCCCTGCGAGGATTGGCACCTTGCCCTTGCAGACTTCGGTCGCCGTACGGACGACGGCTGTGTAGTCATCGCGCGTAAGTGAGAAGAATTCGCCCGTGCCGCCCGCTACGAACAGTGCCGTTGCGCCGTAAGGCGCGAGCCAGTCGAGGCGGCTTGCGTACGTATCGGCGCGGAAATTGCCCTGTTGGTCAAAGTCCGTGACCGGGAAGGAGAGGAGGCCGTCGGAGACGATTTGCTTGAGTTCTTGCGGAGTGGTCATGATGGGGCGTTCCAAGAAATTCGGTTCGGTTTCGGTTACTTCTTATATGTTATCGTACAACTAGGCTTTCGGCTGAGCAACGGGAGATGGCGGTTTTCAGAGATTTCCCAGGGTAAATAGGTATCCAAAAAGAGGTTGTACGTTGTATGATGACGTAAAACTAAGCAGGGTCATTGGGCGAACCTCGCCGCTCAGAGGAAGATGCAAATGGAACAGACACCGCTTTATATTCGCGTGCACCCCAATGACAACGTCGCGATCGTTGTCAATGACGGGGGACTGGGGGAGGGAGCGACTTTCCCAGATGGTCTGGCACTTCGCGAACGGGTGCCGCAAGGCCACAAGGTCGCGCTGAAGGATTTCGCTGAGGGCGATGAGGTCGTCCGGTACAACGTTGTAATCGGGTATGCGAGCCAGGCGCTGCCCAAGGGAAGCTGGGTGAACGAGCACGTCATTCGGATTCCAACCCCTCCCGGCCTCGACGATCTTCCGATCGCGACCATCAAGGCGCCGGTTATGCCGCCTCTGGAGGGTTACACGTTCGAGGGCTACCGCAATAGCGACGGTTCGGTCGGTACACGCAACATTCTTGCGATTACTACGACTGTTCAGTGTGTTGCAGACGTCGTTCAGCATGCCGTGACCCGGATCAAGAGCGAGCTGTTGCCGAAATATCCGAACGTCGATGACGTGGTCAGCCTCGGGCACACATATGGATGCGGGGTTGCGATTGACGCTCCCGATGCAATGGTGCCGATCCGTACAGTACGCAACATCGCGCTCAATCCGAACTTCGGCGGAGAAGTCATGATGGTGAGCCTTGGTTGCGAGAAACTGCAGCCCGAGCGTCTGATGCCTCCCGGGACGATTCCTATTGCGACTGTTACGGAAGCGGATGACGTCGCGGACGTCGGTGACCTGCCTTCGGACGTGAATGGTGACGTCGTGGTGCTGCAGGACGACGCCCATGTCGGTTTTGACTCAATGATCGAATCGATCATTCGGATGGCTGAAGGTCACCTGATCCGGCTGAATAGCCGGCGCCGGGAAACCTGTCCGGCTTCAGACCTGGTATTGGGCGTTCAGTGCGGTGGCAGCGATGCCTTTTCTGGCCTGACCGCAAACCCGGCAGTTGGTTTCGCCACCGATCTTCTCGTGCGCGCGGGTGCCACGGTCATGTTCTCGGAGGTGACCGAGGTGCGCGATGGTGTCGGTCAGCTCACAGGGCGCGCCGCTAATCCCGAAGTTGCCGCTGCGATCATTCGGGAGATGGACTGGTACGACAACTATCTGAAGCGCGGCGGAGCGGATCGTAGCGCCAACACGACGCCGGGGAACAAGAAGGGCGGGCTGTCGAACATTGTCGAAAAGGCGATGGGCTCGATCATCAAGTCCGGCAATTCGCAGATATCTGGCGTACTCGCGCCGGGCGAAAAGGTCAGGCAAAAAGGGCTGATCTACGCTGCGACACCCGCGAGCGATTTTATTTGCGGCACGTTGCAGGTGGCAGCCGGGATCAATCTGCACGTTTTCACAACAGGCCGGGGTACGCCGTATAGCCTCGCCGAGGTTCCCGTCGTCAAGGTCGCAACCCGTTCGGACCTGGCACGTCGCTGGCACGACCTGATGGACGTGAACGCAGGCACGATCGCGACCGGTACTGCAACGATCGAAGATGTGGGCTGGGAGTTGTTCAAGCTGCTGCTCGACGTCGCGAGCGGACGCAAACAGACGTGCGCTGAAAAACTGAAGCTCCATAACGCTCTGGTTCTCTTCAATCCTGCGCCGGTGACCTGATCGCCGCTCGCTGCGCTGTTGTTGGACATCGCCGGCAACGTACCGGCCGATAAAAACCAATGAGATATGGACAGGCGACTCGCGCCTGGACCGGCTAGCCTTTCGTAGACATCTTCGAGCCATAATTTATGGCAACCGAGGAGGTCGATATGAGCGGCAAGCGGTACACGGATGAGTTCAAGATCGAAGCAGTCGAGCAAGTCACCCTGCCCCTGCCTCGTTGCCACGTACAGCATGTCATGCAGCAGCGCGTAGGGTTGCGTCAGCGTCTGGCCTCAGGGCTCGTCGTCCAACTTTTGGTCGCGTTCAGTCATTGCAGGCATGGCCGATTGACTGGTGGCGCGCGGCAACAGGCGACCGGAGAATCGTTGGAAGGCTGCCTGCTGAACGTCGTCCGGGGGCCGGCCCGGCCCCCGGGTACTTCCGCGTGAGATCCACGTGCGCGGTTCCGTGAGGATCAGCGTAGGTCGGTGATCGTGGTGTTGTAGAGTTGCCCCGCGATCAACACGTTCTGCAGGCTAATGCCGTTCACGTTCCACGCATAGATCGGACCCGGCGTGGTGGTGCTGGCCGGCCCCGTTGCGGTGGGCGAGCCGAAGTCGCAGTTCGAGATGGTTACACCGGTGATGGCGGGAATCGTCGGGGTCGGCGCCGGACCGTTGTAGTCGAACGCCACCGGGCCTTGCGCGACGATCGCCTGGAAACACGAGCCGGTCGCGCTGCCGAGCGTGACGTTGGTGGCATTCACGTTAGTGATGTTGACGTTCTGCACGAGCGCCGGGCGCGTCCGGATCGCATCGCCGGCGGGTTGGTAATCGCAATCGAATGTGATCAGGCCGCCCTGCGATGCCGACGGATTGCCCGACGCCAAGGTTGCCACGCCGAGCGGCACGGTGCTGTTGATCGGGCTGCCGGCCAGCATCTTGCTGCCGTAGCCGCCGCCCGTCAGGCTCACGCCGTTCGGCAGTGTCACGCCGTTCACATAGAAGTTGCGCACGAAACCGCCGCGATTCATGTTGGTCTTGATGCGGATAGCAATGTTCAGCGAATTGGTCGCCCAGTGCTGGTTCAGCATCGTCAGGTTGCGCGCGTAAACGTTCTCGATGCCGCCGCCCATCTCGCTGCCGAGTGTGATGCCGCCGTGGCCGCTATTCATGGTGCAGTTCTGCACCACGTGGTTCCGTGCCGCGCCGTATTGCGTATCGAGATCCTTGCCCGACTTGATCGCGATGCAATCGTCACCAGTGTTGAAGATCATACCGTCGCACAGCACGTTAGTGCAGGCATCGGGATCGAAGCCGTCGTTGTTCGGGCCGATGCTGTCGGCCATCACGCCGCGAATCACCACGTTTGTGCAGTCGGTCGGATGGTGCTGCCAGAATGGCGTGTTTTGGGTGTGATAGTTCTCCATTAGGACGTCGGTGCACCCGATGAATTCCACCATGCAGGGCCGCAGGTAATGGCCCAGCCCGAAGATGCGCTGCGCTACCGGCACACCGGCCTCGGACAGCGCGGGCAGGTAGTTCTGATCCTGCTGCCACGGCGTGGCCGGATTGGTCAGCAGCGTATACAAAGCGTCCGGAATACCGGGCGCGGCCGTTTTCAGGTCGACGTTGTTCGGGTTCGTATAGGCCTGCGACGGCGTGGAGGAGCCAGCGCAACCGTAGACACCCGTGTTGCCTTTGTAGGTCCACCAGCAGGTGGCAGTGTTGCCCGAGCCGGCGAACGGCGTCATCGCCTGCCCGTTTAGGATCGAGGTGGTGCCTTCGCCGGTAAGCGCGATATGGCTGGCGTTGCGTGCGTACACTGGCGCGCCGAAGTTCAAGCAGTCGTTGGCCTGCCAGCGGCTGTAGAACAGCTTGCCGTTTGCGCCGCAGTCGACGGGGCCGTCCTTGGCGTAGTCGGCCGGGTTTGGGCTGAAGAAGATCGTGCAGTTCGCGCTCAGGTGAAAGTTGACGTTGCTCTGCAGCACGATCGGCCCCGCGCAGTACCAAGCGCCGGCCGGCACTACCACGCGTCCGCCGCCCGCTGCCGAGCAGGCTGCGATCGCAGCCAGGAAGGCTGGACGCGAATCCACCGCTCCAGCGCCTGGGGTGGCGCCGGCGCCGGGGCTGAGCGGCGATTTGGCGGCGTCTGTATACGGGCTGGTTTGCGCAACGACCGAACACGGCTGGGCGCCGTAGGCCTCAACCTGGAAATCTAGGGCAGGGAACGACGACTGCGCGATGCCATTCAGCGAGGCGATGATGTTGGTCGCCAGGCCACTCGGCCCCCAGATCGGATCCTCCGCAGGCACGCTGGCGGGGGGCGGGGTGTTGTCGGTACCACCGCAAGCGCCGAGCAGGGCGCTGCCCATCAGGGCACCGCTGTAGCCGAGGAAATGGCGTCGAGTGATCCTGGGTATGGAGGGATGCCGAACGGTGCCGTCGGGTTGTGGATCGAAGTCGTTGTCGGTCACTGCTGTCTCCGTCTTTTTCTTGTGATCTTGTCGATGAGGCGATACCGTCGCCAGGGCCATTGTCATACGATGACACGATGATATTATCGATGAATGCACCAACGCTCCCGTCCGTGTCTACCCTAAGAACAAGCCGTCAGATTGCGCGTTATTATTGCCCCCCCCATGCGGCATATGAGGTTCACTGGGGTTTAGGCGGATTTCGGTCAACCTCAAAAGGGGGAGAGGTTTCCTGTGGCACAGCTCGAAAATCGTGTATAAGAAGTACGATGTCACATATCAAAATTCGCGACCCATACGCGGGTCACCACGTAACGCACCCCGCAATCCACCCAACAATGCCAGAACGTGCGTGGCTGATGCCCGGGACGTCCCACGTGCCGTCACCGCGGCTGATGACCAAGCAGAGACAGGAACCAAGATGCGCAACATGACGGTGCGAGCCAGCCTGCTCGCGGCACTGACGATGTTTGGGGTGGTGATCGTGATTGGCGGCATCGCCGGCATCGTGTCGCTGCGAATGGCCGATGCGAACGCGCAGCGCCTGCATGAGATTTCGCGCCAAACCATCCTCGTCAACGACGCATACAAGGACAGCACCCGCACGCGTTCGGCGCTGGTGCGCGCCTATAGCGCGCTGAAAGAGCGCAACGACACGGCGGCGCGCGATTCGGCCTTGCAGAGCGCGAATCGCACCTTCGAACGCTCCGCGAGCGAAACCAGCGCATATCGCGACGCAAGTGCATTCGACGGCATGGATTCGGAGCTCAAACGACAACTCGTGGCGTCGTCGGACCGGCTTGCGGCCCTGCTCGCGCGCGCGGCCGACGCGCTGCGCAATAACGACACTGCCGGCTACGTGACCATCAACGACCGCGATGTCACCCGCGCGGGCATGGTGTACTCGGAAAACGTCGAGAAGCTGCAGACACTCGCGAACACCCTGACCGAACAGGCGCTCAACGACGGCAACGCGCGCTACCGGTGGATCCTGGGCTTCGTGGTGGTGGGCGTCGGGCTGGCGCTTGCGCTGATGGTCGTCACGCACGTCGCGCTCACGCGCATCGTGACGCGCCCGCTCGGCGAAGCGGTGGCGGTGCTCGACCGCGTCGCGTCGAACGATCTGACCGTGCGCGTGCCCGAGGCGGGCCGCAACGAATTCGGCCTGCTTTTTGCGGCCATGCGGCGGATGCGCGACGGACTCTCGCGCACCGTGAGCGGCGTGCGAGACAGCTGCGACGCGATCCACACGGCTGCACGCGAGATCGCCGCCGGCAATCTCGACCTGTCGAGCCGCACGGAGCAGCAATCGGCGTCGCTCGAGGAAACCGCCGCGAGCATGGAGGAACTGACCTCGACGGTCAGGCAGAACGCGGCGAACGCCACCGAGGCGAGCACGCTCGCGAGCGGCACGGCGGACCTCGCGCGCCGGGGCGGTGACGTGGTCGGCCGCGTGGTCCGGACAATGCAGGATATCAGTGCAAGCGCGCTCAAGATCGCCGAGATAACGAACATGATCGACAGCATCGCGTTCCAGACCAACATTCTCGCGCTGAATGCGGCCGTCGAATCGGCGCGCGCGGGCGAACAGGGGCGTGGCTTCGCGGTCGTCGCGGGCGAGGTGCGAACGCTCGCGCAGCGCAGCACCAGCGCGGCGCGCGAGATCAAGGAACTGATCGGCGCCTCGATGAACGAGGTGCGAAACGGCAACGCGTTCGCGGCCGAAGCGGGCGCGGCGATGGAGGAGATCGTGGGCGCCGTGCGCAACGTGGCGACCATCTTGGTGGAAATGTCGTCGGCGACGAGCGAGCAGAGCGCCGGCATACAGCAGGTGGGCGTCGCCGTGAGCCAGATGGATCAAGTCACGCAGCAGAATGCGGCGCTCGTCGAGCAGGCCGCCGCCGCCGCGGATGCGCTGGAGCATCAGGCGCAATCGATGAAGGACGCCGTGGCGGTATTCCGTCTCGGCGAAGCTTGACGGCTTTCACCAACAATAGAAAAAAGGACGAAATGAAAACGACGATGAAGTTGCGCCGCGTGGCGCTGGCGTTCTCGGGCCTGGCCGCATCTTTCGCCGTGCACGCGGCGACATACGCCTACGTTTCGAACGCCGACAGCCAGGACATCTCGGTGTTCCGCCTCGACGCACGGGCCGGCACGCTCGCCGCGGTCGAAACCGTGCCCGTGAACGGTACCGTTATGCCGATGGCACTCTCGCCCGACCATCGTCGTCTGTATGCGGGGCTGCGCTCCAAGCCCTACAGTGTCGTGAGTTTCGCCATCGATCCGCTCGACGGCCACCTTGTTGAACTGGGTCGTGCGCCGCTCGCGGAAAGCATGGCATACCTGTCGACCGACATGACCGGCCGCTATCTGATGTCGGCATCGTACGGCGGCAACCTCCTGGCGGTGAACCGCATCGACTCGGATGGGGTGGCAGCTAACGTGCAGCAGACCGTCAAGACCGGGCCAATGGCGCATGCTATCCGCGTGTCGGCGGACAACCGCTATGCGTTCGCATCAGTGCTGGGCGCCGACGCGTGGTTGCGTCTCAAGTTCGACGCCAGCACCGGCACGCTCACCGAGGACGCGCAGCCCGCGTATTCTCTGCCGAAGGATTCGGGCCCGCGCCATTTCGTGTTTTCCGCTGATAATCGCTTCGTCTACCTGATCGACGAGCTCGACGGCAAGCTGCACGTGCTTGCCTTCAATCGGGCCAACGACACCATTAGGCCGGTCCAGACGATTTCGATCTTGCCGCCCGACTTCAAGGGTGACAAGCCGTGGGGAGCCGATCTGCATCTCACACCGGACAGCCGCTTCCTGTTCATCTCCGAACGAACCTCAAGCACGCTGGGCGCCTATAGCGTGAATACGGCCACGGGCAAGCTGGTGCGGATCGGCACGTACGCGACCGAAAAGCAGCCTCGCGGCTTCAACATCGATCCGTCGGGACGGTATCTGCTCGCGGTGGGGCAGCTGTCGCCGACGTTGAGCCTCTATCGCATCGACGCGAAAACGGGCGGGCTTGCCACGCTCGGCCAATATCCGGTCGGCAAGGGCGCGAACTGGGTCGAACTGGTGAACTTCGACGGATCGAATCGCTGACCGATCCAGGCTGGCTGGCCATCGAGGCAGGCGATGCCGACCCGGGTCCCGTTCACCATCGGCCCGGCGCCCGCGGTTCCATTTCTTCCGCCTGTAACAGTCATAAGATGTCGCATGACAAACCCATGTATAAATCATCCCACCTATAAGGGGAAGAGGTCTGGATATATTGCCGTCGGATCACGTAAGTTGTACGATGACAGACTGCTATGGGAGCCGACGTGACGCAATCGAACGACCTCGCAAAGCTGCCATTGCATTGCACTTTCTGCCGTCGGCCGCTTCCATGCCACCGACCCGCCGCACCGGGAATCTGTTCGTGAAAATCGTCACCATCGAAGTCATTCGCATCTCGCTCGCATTCGATGCGGGCCGCCGTCCCGTCGCCGCTGTTGAACCGACCGTCGCCGATACGTATAACGCCGCAGACCGCTCGCTGCGTCGCATGGAGTCGCTGCTAGTCAGGCTCACCGATGACGCAGGGCGCGTTGGCTGGGGCGAAGCATTCGGTCATCTGATCAATCCCGTCACGTTCGCCGCGCTCGAAGGCCCGGTTGGCCGTTGGTTCAAGGGCGCCGAATTCGAGCCGACGCGGCACGGGATCGCCACATTGCGTGACGCGGCCGATCGCGCGCTGCATGCGTTCGGCCGCACCGGACCGGTGCTGTACGCATTGTCCGCGATCGACACGGCGCTGCACGACCTCGCCGCGCAGGCGGCCGGCGTGCCGTTGTATCGGTGGCTCGGCGGCCACCGCGACGAGATAGACGTGTATGCGAGCCTGGTCAGCTACGACAACGACCCCGACGAAGTCGCGCGCCACGTGCGGCGGGCGTCGGACGAAGGGTTCGGGCGCATCAAGCTGCACGAGACGCAACGTGCGGCCATCGCGGCCGCGCGTGCGGCACTGCCGGCCGGCAGCGAGCTGATGGTCGACGTGAACTGCCCGTGGACGGCGAGCGACGCGCTGCGGCATGTGAGCGAGCTGGCCGACCTGCGGCTCGGCTGGATCGAGGAACCGGTTTGGCCTTGCGACGACGCGGACGGCATCGCGCGTGTGCGCGGCGTCGGCGTGCCGATCGCGGCGGGTGAGAACTCGTCGGGCGTCGCGGGCTTTCGCGACCTGTTCGAACACGGCGCGCTCGACGTCGCGCAGCCTAGCATTGCGAAGATCGGTGGACCGACCGGCATCGCGGAAGTGATCGCGCTCGCGGCGGAGCACGGCGTGCGGGTCATGCCGCACTGTTTCTATTACGGAGCGGGGCTGCTGGCGACCGCGCACGTGGTCGCGACGCTACCGGACGACGTCGCGCTCGAAATTCCCTATCTCGACTGGCCCGAGCGGCTGCATGACGCGCAGCGGCCCGGGGCGCGGCTGCGCTTGCCCGATGTGCCCGGGCTTGGCTTCTTGCCGGACGAAGCAGTGCTGGCACGCAACACGATCGCGCACGCGACGATCGGTTGAACGCAGGAACGGTGCGCTCGGCGCACGCACGCGAAGCCGTTGCCGGTTTGGCGGCGCAATCGGAAATCAGGAAGCCGGGTGGATGCGCAGGCACGTGCCCGGCTCGACAGGAGACAACATGAAAACGCGTTACCGCTGGTGGATCGGCGCGCTGCTGTTCGGCGCCGGTATGCTGAATTATCTCGATCGCGCGGCGCTGTCCGTCGTCGCGCCGATCATCAAGCGCGAACTCGGCATCGACGACGCGCAGATGGGTATCCTGTTCAGCAGCTTCTTCATCGGCTACTGCGTATTCTGCTTCGTCGGCGGCTGGGCCGCGGACCGATTCGGGCCGCGTCGAGTGTTCGCGTGCGCGGCCGGCGTGTGGTCTCTGTTCTGCGGCGCGACCGCGCTCGCCGGGTCGTTCGCGCACCTACTGATCGTACGCGTCGCGTTCGGGATCGGCGAAGGGCCGATGGGGACGACCACCAACAAGGCGATCTCGAACTGGTTCCCGCGCCGCGAAGCGGGACGTGCGGTCGGCTGGACCAACGCGGGGCAGCCGCTCGGTGCGGCCATCGCGGCGCCGATCGTCGGCCTGGTTGCGCTGCAGTTTGGCTGGCGCGTTTCGTTCGTTGTGATCGCCACGCTCGGCTTCGTGTGGCTGGCCGCGTGGTGGGCGTTGTTCCGCGACGATCCGGCGAGCCACCCGCGCGTGTCTCCGGAAGAAGTGCGTGAGATCGCATCCGACCGGACGGTCGGCGTCTCACTGGATGCGCATGCGGACGATCGCGCCGCGCGTCCGTTGCTGCGCGATCTGTTGTCGCGGCCGGTGCTCGGCGTCGCGCTCGCGTTCTTCAGCTTCAACTACGTGCTGTATTTTTTCCTGTCATGGCTGCCGAGCTACCTGACCGACTACCAGCATCTAAACATCAAGCAGATGAGTGTCGTCGGGATTCTGCCCTGGCTCGGCGCGACCGTCGGGTTCGTGGCCGGCGGCACCGTGTCGGATCGCATCTACCGCCGCACCGGCGACGTGCTGTTCGCGCGCAAGATCGTGATCGTCGTCGGGCTCGCGGTCGCGGCGGCTTGCGTGCTGCTGGCGTCACGGGTGAGCTCGCTCGGCGCGGCCGTCACGCTGATCGCAATCGCAAGCCTTTTCGCGTTCATGGCACCCCAGGCTTGCTGGTCGCTTCTGCAGGAAATCGTGCCGCGGGAACGTGTCGGCTCGGCCGGCGGGTTCGTTCATCTGCTCGCGAATCTCGCAGGCATCCTGTCGCCAAGCTTGACCGGCTGGCTCGTCCAGTATGGCGGTGGGTATGCAAGTGCATTCGTGCTTGCGGGCGCGTCGGCGCTCGCCGGTGCGGTTATCCTGACGTTCGCGGTGCGCGTGCGGGCCGTTTCGCAGATGCGCCGGTCCGCCTGACGAAGTAATCCGTTGAATTGGCAACGCTGGAGTGAGTGTGACGTTGTTCAATCATCATGAGCCGCTCCGAGTTTTGTGGAGGCTCCAACTCTTGGGAAATGGTATGGAGGCCTCCCTCCAGCCTCGCGAGGCGCGGGCTTTTGATATGAGCGAACGCATAGCGCAAGACCACTTGGATCTTCACGGCGAAGCGGAGGCTAGCGATGAATCTGACACCAGTTGGAATCGACATTGCAAAGACTGTATTCCAGGTGCATTAGGTAGACCTGACACTGACGAGGTTGTGCCGCTCTCTACACTCGGGGCGAAAGCGAGCTCGGCGCTTGATGACGAAACGTGTCCCATGCTTAACGTGCATTGCCCACATACCCAGCCCTAAGCGCGTCGACCACCAGCTCCACCGATCGCGACGACTTGCGCCGGCTCGGGTAATAGACGTGGTGCCCGACGAACGTCGGAAACCAATCCTCCAGCACCCAGCTGAGCCGTCCTTCTTCAACATGATGCGTGACCAGATCTTTCGGCACATAGGCGAGCCCGAAACCAGCGAGGGCCGCGTCGACCATCTGATAGACGTTGTTGAATGTCAACTGTCCTTCGACGCGGACCTGCAACTCGCGTCGCCCCTTGCTCAACTCCCACGATAGCAGCGCGTTTCTCGTCGGTAATCTAAGGTTGATGCAGTTGTGCTGGGTCAGTTCGTGCGGCGTCGTTGGCACCGGTCGGGACGACAGATAACCGGGAGAACCGACGATCGACATCGTCATGTCCGGCGCGATACGCTGCGCGATCATGTCCTTGGCGACCTGGTCGCCGAGCCGTACGCCGATGTCGTAGCGGCCGGCGACCAGGTCGGTCAGACCATAGTCGTTCACCAACTCGACCCTGAGCGCGGGATACTGACGCAGCAGCGGTTGCAGCCGCTGCCACACGTACTCGTTCGCCGCATAGTCGGTCGCGGTGATCCGGACGTTGCCGGTCGGCATGTCCGTCATTGCGCGTAGCGATTCCAGTTCCGCCTCGATTTCCTGAAAGCGGGGAGCGATCGATTCCAGCAACCGTTCGCCGGCCTCGGTCGGCGACACGCTGCGGGTCGTGCGCGTCAGCAACGGAATGCCCATTCGCCCCTCGAGCGCGCGCACCGTTCGGCTCAACGCCGATTGAGACACGCCGAGCTGCGCGGCAGCCCGCGTGAAATTGCGCTCGCGCGCGACGGTCATGAATGCGACCAGATCGTTGAAGTCTTCCATTGATTTATGCACCACAGCATAGGCCTATGCCGATTTTGCCATCTAGTCGCGTGAATCGCGAGTCGTTAAAGTGCGATGGCTGACCGCTGGAACGATCCATGCGGCACCCTTTTCGGAAGAGGACGACATCATGGAACTGAAGCGCGCGGGCTCGCAGGCCTCGATCAAAGGCCCCGCAGAATGGTTCACCGGCACGGTCCGGATCGACCCGCTGAACGCACCGCCGCCGCCGGCGCGCGTGTCGTGCGCCAGCGTGACGTTCGAGCCGGGCGCACGCACCGCATGGCATACGCATCCGCTCGGCCAGACCCTGCTCGTGACTGCCGGCTGTGGCTGGACGCAATGCGACGGCGAGCCGCGCGTCGAGATCCGTGCGGGCGACGTGATCTGGTGCCCGCCGGGTCACAAGCACTGGCACGGTGCGACGTCGACCACCGCGATGACGCATATCGCGATTCAGGAGGCGCTCGATGGCAAGAACGTCCACTGGCTGGACAAGGTGACGGACGAGCAATACTTCGGCAGCGACGAACCGTAATGAACGCGCCCGCTGCCTTGGTCTTGATGCTCGCCTGCGCCTCATTCGCCGCATCGGCCGACGAGGCCGTAAGCACGGGCATCGCGGTTGCGCACAGCGGCACGCGATCTTCCGAGCCGGGCGCGCCGCAGCGCTTCACGGGCCAAGTGCGCATCGATCCGCTCTTTCAGGCGAACCCGCCTTTGCGCCTGTCGGGCGGTCTGGTCACGTTCGCGCCCCGCGCTCACACCGCGTGGCACACGCATCCGCTCGGCCAGACGCTGGTCGTGACGTCGGGACGCGGCTGGGTTCAGGAATGGGGCCGGGAACGACAGCCGATCGTCGCGGGCGACGTTGTGTCGATTCCTGCCGGCGTCAAGCACTGGCACGGGGCGTCCGCCACGACGGGCGTCACGCATATCGCGCTTCAGGAGGCGCTCGATGGCAGCAACGTCAACTGGCTCGAACACGTCACCGATGCGCAATACGGCGCGCGGTGACGAGCGTACGCGCTGCCCGTTGCGGCTCGTCGCCGCGACGGGCCTGGCCCTGCTTACCGCCGCGTGCACCCACATGCAAAGGACCGACATCATGCAGGAAACCTTGTCTTCCACCGATTTGAAAGCCGTTGCCCCGGCCTTCGAGCGATACACGACGCACATCGTGTTCGACGGCCTGTGGAAGCGGCCGCAACTATCGCCGCGTGATCGCAGCATCGTGACGCTGTCGGTGCTGATCGCTCGCGGCCCGACCGGCGAGATGCCGCTGCATGTCCGCCTCGCGCTGGATCACGGCGTGAAGCCCGCGGAAATATCGGAAATGATCGCGCACCTGGCCTTTTACGCGGGATGGGCCAACGCGAGCGCCGCATCGATTGTCGTCAAGCACGTCTATGACGAACGCGGCATCGGGCCCAATCAACTCGCGCCGGCGGACGTTGCGCCGCTGCCGCTGAACGAGGCGGCCGAGGCGCAGCGCGCACGGACGGTCGCGGAAAACTTCGGCGCCGTCGCGCCGGGCGTGGTCGCGTACACGACCGATGCGCTGTTTCGCGACTTGTGGCTTCGCCCGGGGCTCGCGCCGCGCGACCGCAGCCTGGTGACGGTGAGTGCGCTCGTCGCCAACGGCCAGGTGGCGCAGATCCCGTATCACCTGAACCGCGCGATGGACAACGGGCTCACGCAGGCCGAAGCGTCCGAGACGTTGACGCAACTGGCGTTCTACGCGGGATGGCCGAACGTCTTTTCGGCGATGCCTGCGTTCAAGGACGTATTTTCACGGCGCGCGGCTTGACGCGCGCGCAACTGAAGAGAGGAGCATCGTTACCGAAAACATCGATGGCAAAGTCGTCGTCATTACCAGCGCGAGCAGCGGCCTCGGCGAAGAAACTGCGCGGCATCTCGCGAAACGCGGTGCGCAGCTGGTGCTCGGCGCACGCCGCGTGGACCGGGTGGAGCGGCTCGCCGACGAAATCGGCGCCGGGCGGCAAGCAGTTCTCGAAACGGACGTTACCGACCGCGACGCAGTCGAGCGCCTGGTCGATCGCGCGGTCGACATGCACAGCCGCATCGACGTGATGCTGAACAACGCGGGGCTGATGCCGAGCCCGATGCTCGAACGCCTGCACGTGGACGAGTGGGACCGGATGATCGACGTCAACACCAAGGGCGTGCTGTACGGCAGCCGTCAGCTCTGCCTTGCAGATTCAACCCGGCGGCTGACGGTCCAAAGAACCGTTCGGGCGGCTCCACAACGGCCGCTCAGTGTTGCGCGCGGCAAGGCCGATCAGCATAACAAGGAGATAAGCCTCCTTTACACTACAGCACGGTCCTGCGATCAAACTAAAGAGTTGAACAACACGTGACCACGGATGCGATCGCCGCGACAGGGGTATGAGCAGTTGACACCGACCTTCGCCGCGCCCCGCGCAGTGACGACTTTGTTTTGGCCGACGCAGGCGATGCCTCGCAACGCGCCCGCTCCCGGCGCGAGCGCATATCATAATGGCGGCGTGCTTCGGCTCCCTAAATTGAGCGATACGGAAGCCGTTCAGCGTACGCGGGTCCACGTCCCCGCGAGTTGGATGAACTTGCCACCGACGACTGAACTGGCCATACAGACGCGTGCCGTGTAGTCCTCTATGTGCGTGACGAAGTCGTGCGAATCGGGTTCGGTCCAGCGCACCACATAAAGGCCATCGCGAAGCTTGGCCGATGTGTAGACCATGTTCTGGGATCTGCCCTTGATGGCTCCGCGTGTTACGAGGAAGCTGACGCGAGTGGGCGATTCAAACGTCATTTCCACCGCGAAGTGACCCAGTGGTGTGTTCGGACCCAGATCGGCAAGCTAGGTCTGGCCCACCGAGGGAAGCGTGGCATGGGTGTCGATAGGCATAGTCGTATTCCCGACGTCGTTGGAACGTTGGATCATTGGTGGTCGCGGTCCGTTCATAAAGTGAGGACCACCCGTCCTCGCAGACCGCCGGCCTCCAGAAGGCGATGAGCGTCGGCGGCGTGTTCGACGGGCAAGGTGCGGGCGACTCGAAGGGTGATGCGGTCCTGCTTGACTCACTGACGGGGTTGTTTAAGGGCGGAATGATTCAGCGCATACTTCGGAACGAAGGTGCGCTCGGGGACGATATCTCGCTCGGTCAATAGCGGCGTGCCAGGAGCCGATGTCGTTATCCGACCGCCGTTGCGCACTGCACGGGCGGCCGGCAACCCGACGCCTGCGGTGTCGATCAATCCGTCTACGCCGTCTGGCACTTCGTTGCGTACCAGATCCGGGAAATCGCTTCCCCGCCGCAGGACGACATCGGCTCCGAGCGCTTCGACAAGCTGAATGTCTTTGGGCGAGGCGTCGGCAATGACACGGAATCCTTCGGCCTTTGCCAACTGTACGGTGTAACCACCGACCGCACCTGCTGCACCGATGACTGCGATGGTGCCGCCCGCCGGCAGCTTCAGGATGTCCAGGCCATCCGTGCTGTCAGTCCGTTCATCGGAAGCGTAGCGGCTTCTGCGTCGGTCGTCCCGACGGGAGCACGGACCACGGACTCTGCTGGAACGACGAGCTGTTCGGCATACGCGCCGCGCGTTCCCGACACGACAACGATCGCGACGACACGGTCGCCGACGCGCAGATTCGTCTCGGTTCCTTTCCCGATCTGCTCGACCACACCTGCTGCTTCCATCCCTGGAACGTAAGGTGGCGCTGCATCGGAGACAAACGCCAGCCCCCGGCGGACCATCGTGTCGACCGGGTTGACGGTGGCAGCCGTGACGCGGATCCGAATCTCGCCGGCATGGGTCACCGGTGTCGACAGACTCAAGGGGCGCAGTATCTCCGGTCCGCCGAACTCGGTCAATCCGACAGCTCTCGTGAAGACTCCAGATTATGTGGGTTCGAATGTTTGCGGAAGGGGGGCGCGGTCGGGTCGAGAATTGGCACTGACCCTTTAGTTGCCCAGTGCGCGCTGGACGACATGGCTGTCGGCGACTTGCTTCAACGCGGCGAGCTTACCGTCACGCACAGTCCACACATGAATGAAACGAACGTCGGCGCTATGGCCCGTCTTGGTGACGCCGTGATACTCGCCGACCACAAAGACGTGGTTGTCGTCGTCCCCGTAGTACGTTTGCGCGTCCGTGCTCCAGGACGCAAACAGTGGAATGAGCCGGCCGAAGAAATCCGTCACCGTTTTTTCGTAGCCGTGATACACGCCGCCGAGCGGGAAGCCCGGGGTGATATCCCAGACGAGATCGGGGGCCATGAGCTCGCGAGTGACTTCCGGCGCCGCACCTGAGCCGTAGATTCTTCGGACGAGGTCGATGTTTTCATTCTTGGACATTGCGTTATCCATTTGTGTTGGACGATGTTGAGTTGACTGGAGCGAGATGCATCGCGTCACAGCATGCCGACCGCGAACCGATACTCGACGTCGCTCTCGTGACCATGCGCGCCGGCTTCAGTGGTCTGCCGGATCGCGCTCGCATCGTCGTTGGTCCTGGCGCCCCGCGTGAGGGAAAAATCGGAGCAATTCGTCGATTGCCGTGATACCGCGAATGACGGAGCGCCGTCGGCATGGTGCTCGTCATTCCCGGGAATCAGAAGAGGATCGAAGGTTGATTGACTGTCAACCTGAAGTTGGAGTGTGTCGTGTATCGCCGATGCGGCTTGCCCGACGCCTGCCGGCAGCGCCGGGCATTTGCTACTGGATCGAGCGATCGCATCGTTCGCAGCGGCGCCACTTGCGGGGCGCCCCATTTCGATCCCGAGCGATCATGCCGATGCTCGCCCCGGAGCTTGCTGTCGGCTTACCAGGGCTGATTGGCCGGGCCGACCGTGAACTCGTTGATCGTTGTATCGTCGGGCTGATCGATAGCGAAGGCAACTACGCTGGCAATTCGGTCCGGAGAGATCCCGTACTTGTCGTAGATGCCCTGCATCTGGCCGAGCGTCTCCTTCTCGCTGATCGTCGCCAGCAGTTCCGTATTGATGGCGGCCGGATAGATCGTCGCCGTCCGGATATTGGTCCCTTCCATGGCGGACTCCATGCGCAAGACTTCCATGAAGTCACGTACGAACCACTTTGTCCCGCCGTAGACGGCACCCCCCGGGTAGGCTTTGAGGCCCGCTACCGAAGAGGTTGCAATGACGTGGCCGGCTTTCTGTTCGATGAATGTCGGCAGTACTGCCGCGACGCCATTCAGAACACCCTTGACGTTGACATCGACCATTTGATGCCAGTCGTCGATCTTGAGCGCGGAAAGCGGCGAATTCGGCATGAGGCCGGCATTCAGGAACATGACGTCGACGCGGCCGAATTCGGCTTTAGCCAGTTTGACGATCCCGTCGTTGTCCGGTTGTCTGGTCACGTCCAGTTCTTGGTAGACGGCATGGCCACCGCTTTGCTTGATCTCGTTTGCGATTCGCTTCAGCTGTTCCTCGCGTCGGGCACCGAGTACGACTTTGGCGCCCTTGCTTGCCAGCAACTTTGCGGTTGCCTCGCCGATGCCGGAAGACGCTCCGGTGATGATTACAACTTTGTCTTTGATCATGATCGTTCCCTGCTGTTGTTGAAGGGGGCTGCTTGCTTGCGACATTGTTGTCGGGTCGGAATGCGACTGCAGTAATCCGGTTGGCTGCGGGCGGTGAGCTAGGACGCATGGTCATCGACACCTTTCCGTGGACGATCGGGCTCGACCTCCTCCCACCAGGGCGAAAATTTTTGCATCCGGTCGTCCAGGTACATGGGATGGCCGATTTTCGGGGTCCACAGCGCATAATCGCGCTTTTCGCTGGCTACGGTGATGCGCCTGAACGGGTCGTCCCAGTCGTGCGGTGCAATGGAGAAGCGACCCACGTGCGCCGGCGTGAGCACGCGGGCACGCAGGTCCTCGGCCGCCCGCGCGGCCTGCTCGGGATTCATGTGGACGTTCGCCCAGCGGGGGTCGTACTGTCCGGTATCGAGGGCCACCCAGTCGAATGGACCAAGCGGCCGGCCGATCTCTCTGAAATGGGGGGCGTAGCCCGAATCGCCGCTGAAGAAAATCCGACGGTTCGGGGAAATGATCGCGAAACCGGCCCACAGCGACTGGTTCCGCGTCAGGCCACGCCCAGAGAAATGCCGCGCTGGGGTGACGTGGACGTGCAGTGCCGGCGTCAGTTCGACGACGTCGTTCCAATCCACCTCGCGCACGATGGACATGTCATAACCCCAGGCTTCGAAATGCGCCCCTACGCCCAGGCCCGTGACAACACGCTTCACTTTGGGTCTGAGCGCTTGAATGGTCCGATAGTCCAGGTGATCGTAGTGGTCGTGGGTGATCAATAGCGCATCGATCCCCGGCATGTCTTCCGCCGCATAGATGCTGGTGCCGTCGAACGCCGTGTTCGTGCGAGGCACAGGGGCTGCGTTGGTGCTGAAGACCGGGTCGATCAGAATGCGCTTTCCGCCCAACTGCACGAAATAGGACGAGTGACCGAGCCAGACCACCAGATCCTGCGCCGGGTCGAGCGCCATGAGATTCGTCCTGATCGCGGGGATGGTGCCGGGCGGCCGGGGCTGACCTTTCCCTCGTCCAAAGACGGTCTCCATCCACATCTCCCATTCGGGCTGATTCGTCGTCAGCATCGGCGAGTCGATCTGGTTGCGAAAAGCGCCGCCGGCATAGTTGGGCGAGCGCAGGATGCGCGCGAGGCGCTCGCCCTGCGGGAGTGCACCGAACAACGGATGCTGCAGGCAGGCAACTGCACCGATTGCACCGAGCAGGACGATGCCGGCACAGACCTTGAGCACGCGTAGGTAGAGTCTTTTCATCAAGACCGCTGGTTTCGTGTATGGGTCGCGAAAGCACGCATCACGCAGATACCGCGCGGCAATTCACGCGAAATTGGTTGGCGCGAGCGCGTGCTGGCATACTGGATCCGAGTCTCCCGATGGCCGGAAACGGGCTATTTCCTCGGCTGCAGTCGTGTACCGTTACCGACGATCACCGCGGAAAGCACGAGCAGTGCGGTCCCCCCGACGAGCGTCGCCGCGATCGACACATGATCGAGCAGGATCCCGCCGAATTCCGCGCCGACCATGATCGACAGTTGGATTGCCGCTACCATCAGGCCGCCGCCGCTTTCAGGTTCGTCCTTGACGCCTTGCGTCAGCCACGTCGACCATGCAACCGGAATGGCTGAGTTCACTGTGCCCCACGCGATCATCGCGAGGGCGACCGCCCACAGCAGGTGGCCGACCGACAGCATGCCGACTGTCACGGCACCCAGTGCGAGCGGCAGGATCATGAGCAGGAAATACAGGCGTTTGGCAATCAATGCGCTCGCACCGTATGTTCCCACAAAGCCCGCAAGCCCGAGGCCCAGCAACAGCATCGACAGTTGGGGTACGTCAACGTGCGTGTACGACTCGAGAAAGGGGCGAAGGTACGTGAAAATCGCGAACGCGCCGCCGAAGGTCAACATGACCGCCAGCATCCCGAATGCCACGTTGGGTCGCTTGAGCAGGCCGATGACCTTGCCGACGGGATGACTGCCTTGGGCCGGCATCGAGGGGATGCTCGACCATAGCCAGATCGTGTTGACGATAACGATGGGTGCGAGCGCCCAGAACACGCCGCGCCAGCCGATCATCCCGCCGACGTAGCTGCCGATGGGAGCGGCAAAGGCCGTAGCTACGGCATTACCCGTGAACAGTACGCCTAGCGCCTTCGGGATGGCTTGTTCCGGGACGAGGCGCATGATGGTCGCTGTTGCGAGCGACCAGAAGCCGCCGATCACGACGCCGAGCAATGCGCGTGCGATCATCAGCATGGTGAAATCCCGCGCTTCGGCGATCAGTACCAGCGAGACCAGCATTAGTGCTGCCAGTGCGGTCAGCACGTGCCGCCTGTCGAAGCGGCCGGTGACCGATGGAATCAGCAGGCTGGTCACCACGGCAAACAGCCCCGAGATCGAGATCGCCTGTCCTGCCATGCCGACCGTTGCATGAAGGTCGCTTGCGATCGGCGTGAGCAAACTCACGGGCATGAATTCGGAAGCGATCAGCATCGCGGCGCACATCGCCATCGAGCCGACCGCGCTCCATATGTTTCGCCGCGTAGTTTGCGGCGGTGCTGTCAATGTCGACATAGCGTTCCTCATGGGTTCGCGCGAACCGCAACGGGAACGCGCGAACTGTTGAAAGCGCACGGCAATGGTTCGCCGCTGCGCCTTTCAGTGCAGTAGGAGGCCCGTCGGAAGGGCCATCGAGGGTAGGGGGTGGTCGTTGTCCAGTGCTGGACATAAGCAGCACGGAGCCGCGCAGCATCTCGCCGGAATGCGCGAGCCGTCACAAAGAGGATGTACCGAACGACGACCGAGCATGAACGAGGCGATAAGCCTTCATGCCTCCATTAGACCGTGATGCGCGGGATCGATAAAGGCCGCTGGAGTGATTGGACTGATGAGCGTGCCTCATCAATTGTGGTCGTGGAGCGTTTGGTCGCGGTGCACTGAGTACGTTCGACCGCACCGCCCGGCAGCATTACTGGCTGGAAACGCGCCACACGCTGTTTTGCCAGCGTGCGGCAGCGTCGACATTGGCGGTGGCGTCGGACCTCGAGCGATGTTACAAGACGCAGCGGCGCGATATTACAGATTACCGCGGAAGAATGCAGTCAGCTTGTCGAACGGGATCAGGTTGACGCGATCGTAAAGATCCACGTGCCCCGCGCCCGGCACGACAACCAATTCCTTTGGCTGGCCGGCAAGACGATAGGCCTCCTCGCTGAATTCCCGCGAGTGAGCGTTTTCGCCGGTGATGAAGAGCATCGGGCGAGGTGAGATCGTCTCGATGTCGTTGAACGGGTAGAAGTTCATGAACTTGACATTGCTGGTCAGCGTCGGGTGTGTCGTGTGTTCCGGTGACGAGCGCTTCGGCGTGTACTCGCCGCGCGGTGTGCGATAGAAGTCGAAGAATTCCCGCTGAATTGCAGGCGTGTCGTCCTTCAGTTGATGCACGGTTCCGCTCGTGTACTGGATTTGACCGCCCGAAAACTCGACATCGCGCCGCTCGGCCGCCGCGGCAATGATCTGCTTGCGTTGTTCGAGCGTTTGCCCGTGCCGCAGCCCGTTACGGTTCGCGGCGCCCATGTCGTACATGCTGACCGTCGCGATCGCCTTCATGCGCGGATCGATCTTGGCTGCGCTGATGACGAAACTTCCACTGCCGCAGATGCCGAGCACGCCGATCCGGCTTCTATCGACGAATGGTCGGGTGCCCAGAAAATCAACCGCTGCGCTGAAGTCTTCCGCATAGATGTCGGGCGAGACGGCATTGCGAGGTTGCCCGTCGCTTTCACCCCAGAATGATAGGTCCAGCGACAACGTGACGAAGCCTTGATCGGCTAGCTTTTGTGCATACAGATTCGCACTTTGCTCCTTCACGGCGCCCATTGGATGACCGACGATGATTGCCGGATGCTTCTGATTTCGGTCCAGGTTCTTGGGGATGAAGAGATTGCCGACGACGTTCATCCTGTACTGGTTGGAGAATTTGACCTTCTGCGCAATCACGCGGTCGCTACGATAAAAGTTGTCGGCGCCAGCGGACATGTCGGCAGCCGTCGCAGAAAATGAGGTGATAAGAAATCCGAATAAAATGAGGATCTTTCTCATTGGGAATTCCTTCGATTGCCAGTTGATCAGGGATACGAATGAGCCGGCTGCCGCGGGTGGCGATCGTCGGCGTCGAATCTGCAACGAGCGGGTCGCGCAAAGGAAGGGCGATCATCGTCGCAATATCGACTCACATGATAATGAAAGGAATGTAATTAATTGCACCGGAAGGCGTGATTGAAGCCATGAGTAGCGTTCATGAATCCATTCGGGGATGGGAGCTGGCACATGTGAGGCAACGGGCAGTGCCGGCGGTGCCTCGCCGGAGTTGCCGTGAAGCCTTCGGCTTCGGCTGCGGCGCGGAAATCGGGCGCTTCACGCGCGCTGCCACGATCTGTACTCCCGCTCGTACCGCTCCGGCTCGCGGCCGACGGATCGGGGTGAGTGTCATTCGAACGACGGCTTCGCTGCCATACCGGCAAGGTTGGCATTAGTGCCGATATTTCAATGCATCGATTACGACCGAGAACGCCCGGGATGCTTGCCGGCGGCTTGGGTAGTACGCGTGATAGCCGGGAAACGCCGGGCACCAGTCCTTGAGGACGCTTTGCAACTCACCGCGATCGATATAGGGGCGCACGGCGTCTTCGGGCAGAAAGGCGAGACCGAAGCCGTCCACCGCGGCTTGCAGCATCTGCTGCTGGGTGTTGAACGTCAATTGACCGTTCACGCGCGCCTGGATCTCCCGCTTCCCCTTCTTCAGTTCCCACGCGTATACACCTTTCGTGGTCGTGAGTCGCAATGTCACGCAGTCGTGGCTGAGCAGGTCTTCGGGTGACTTGGGCAGTGACTTGCCCTCGAGATACGAGGGCGCGCCGACGACGGCCATAGGGATATCAGGGCTGATGCGTACCGCGATCATGTCTTTTGCAACCTGATCTCCGAACCGGATTCCGATGTCGTAGCGGTCCTCGACAATGTTCGCGAGCCCGTAGTCGACCGTCAGTTCCAGTCGAATATCCGGATACTCGCGCAGGACGTTCGTCAGTTTGGGCCAGACGATGGAATCGATTGCATGATCTGTGGCCGTAATCCTGACCACGCCGGCGGGCTTGTCGCGGAAATCGGACAGGGAAGCCAGTTTTGCCTCGATTTCCTCGATACGAGGCGCGGCGGTGTTCAGGAGTTCCTCTCCCGCGTCGGTTGTCGACACGCTCCGCGTCGTGCGCGTAAGTAGACGAACACCCAGGCGGGCCTCGAGGTCACGAATCGTGTGACTAAGCGCGGACTGGGACACGCCGAGTTTCGCTGCCGCGCGCGTGAAGCTTCGTTCTCGCGCCACGGCGAGAAACACGAGAAGGTCATTGAAGTTCTCTCGAGCCATCCGGTATTACCCCTATAGAAGGGTTGGAATCCTAGCACCGAAGCGACGGAGTGCCGTCATTGATTCATGAGCCATATTAATAGGTTCTAGTGGGATTGGCCACTTAATCGAAGCAACGGCAAACCGTACACTTCATACTTGTAGGTCGATACCGTGCCGCGCGCATTCGACCTTGATCATAATTAAAACGCGGCTCAGAAGGACACACATCGTGTGGAGACGTCGTACTTGCCGAAGGGTTTCGCTGACTGACGCGAAATCACGATGAGCGATCAAGCAACGACGGTGCCGGCACCGGCATCACGTCGTTTCGCCGGCGCGCATTCGGCAAGTCTCTATTCGTCTTTCTGGAGTGAACAACATGAAATTCAGCCATCGTCTTCTCATTGCCACCCTTGCCATTTCCAGCCCGTTGCTGGCATCTGCGCAATCCGCCACCCAGGGCCTTACGCGCGAGCAGGTTCGCAACGAAATGATCCAGTACAAGGCGGCTGGCTTCAACCCTGCGCGCGCCAACCCCGGCACGTGGGTCAACGATGCGCAGGCCGCGTCGGCCAAGGTTGCGAGCGCACGCAATTCGGCGCACCCGCAACTCGCGGAGAACGGTTCGTCGTCGCAGTGCAATTGACCGAGCCGACTGCCGCCGGATGGCGCGGACAGCCGGAAGCCGAGGTCGCGACGTATTCCGTCGAACTTGCAACGTCGCTCGGATGAGCACATGGATAGCGTTGACGTTGAAGTATTGACGGCAGCACTGGATTGGTGGCGCACAGCTACGTTGGCGCAATCGGTTCGCGTATGAACTGCACCCGGCGACGGAGCGTCTAGGATTGTTCGCACCTGTTGCTGATCAGATAGCGCGACTGCACATCGGTGCGCAGAAGCCGCCGGAAGTAACCGTGGCAATCGTCGCGGAAATGACCGCGATTCGCCGCGATGTGCCCGTGCTGCAAAGCCGTGCGAAGCGCAGGGCTGCACGACGCGTCCGCGACGACGGCATGGCGCAGCCGCAGCATGTGCTTGGTGGATTCGCGCTTACCCTCATCGCGCACGCGGGTCTGGCAGATCATGAACGGCTGAAAGCCTTCGTTGCGGAGGCCGCGCAGCACTTCGATGGTGGGAATGTAGGTGTAGCGCGCGGAGCGGCTTTCGTGCTTGCCGTCCGCGAAGATGGAGGGAGCAACGCGGCGAATCTGATCGTCCGAGAGGGGTGAGTCAGCGCGCAGCATTGGGGAGCCGTAATGGAAAGAGGAAGCGAGTTGCATGGCAATCTCCACAGTCAAGGTTGAAGACCTGAACCGGGCGAAGGGATGTGACTTGCCGTTGCGGCTGAACACCTCCCGGTGGAACTCGGGGTTGGCTTTGCTGCCGCCAGGCTCCCGGGTTCCCGCCCGTGCGACTGGAGGAGCCGATAGCGGGCAGGCGTCAAGGAAAAAGGCGAGGGAGGGGTGCGGGCAACACGGTCCCTCGCCCCTTGATGCCTGCCCGCTATCGGCTACGGTCGCGGGTCAAGGGCGGGAACCTGGGAGTCGGGTGCATGCCATGCCTCGGGTGACCGGGCATGAGGCGCCGCGTAGAAGCTAACGAAGTTGCCAGCTGCGCCTGGGGTTGATGCCCGATAGGGCCGAAACGCGGTACGCGGCTCGACGCGCAGCGCGAAAGCCCGGTCCCGACGCGTAAGCGTCAGGAGGCGTCTGGTTGACCTGGGAATGTTGTGCGCCGGATGTAACAGCGCAACCGGATGGTGGGGAAAGTCGAGCGGACGCAGTGGGGACACCAGTGCCTTTACGCATCGATCGCTGGTGGTCGTCATAAACGAACGCGGCGAGATTTGGTCACCGCGGCACCTCTCTCGACAAGCCAAAGACGCGGTTGCGACGCTCGATCCCGATCGACGGCGTGATTTTTATCCGCGGTTCCGCGCGATCGCCGGCCTGCCGGACGAATGGCTATCTCGGCACAACGAGCTACCGAATTACGGAGAGTTATATAGAATATTCATGAAACGCCTATCGCCCGAATAGGGCAGTGGCAGGCTCACTCCTCAATCGAACCCGCTTGAGCAGGGCGGGTTTCCGCAGGTGGAAATCCAGCTTCGAGATGCCGCCGCGAGGGAGCTTGTTTGCGCTGCTCGATCGACGCTTCCACCTTTTTGCGCCGGACTACAGTTGTGACGGTATCGAGGACCGCGTTCGAACAAGCCTGACGGTATCAGCGACGGTATCGCGCTAACGAATCGTCCGGAGACACCGGTGTCTGTGATTTTTGAAACAAGAGCGGGCTTGGGTTCTCCGGTGCTGTTCGACGAAAGCTGTTAAGTGCTGGGCGGGATTTTCGGTATCGCTGACGGTGTCGACGCCGCATGACTGCGCGGAAACGCCGCTCCCACAAGGCTCCAGCCACTGGATTGACAATCGAGTGGGATGTATTTGGCGATAGTCCGGACAATTTGCTCGGGATTGTGTCGTTGGAACTCGATGTTCTCGTGGCAGCGCGATGCGTCCGTGGCTCCCTTGCTTTTCGACTCTCCTTACCATAAAGTAAGGAATAAGGGGGTATCGTTATGACTACGGCAACCATCACGTCAAAGGGTCAGGTCACAATTCCGGTAGACGTAAGAAATCAACTTGGCCTGGAGGCCGGTGACCGGATCGAATTCAGCTTCAACGAGGCGACAGGCCGGTATGAGGTCTATCCGGCAACGCGCTCGCTCGTAGCGCTCAAGGGCGTTGTGAAGAAGCCTGCGAAACCGGTGTCGATTGATGACATGAATCGGGCCATCGCTGAGCAGGGGGCGTCGGCGCGATGATCGGACTGGATACAAACGTGCTGGTCCGCTACTTCGCGCAAGACGACGAGGTTCAGGCGAAGAAGGCGACGCTACTGATGGAGTCCCTGTCGGCCGAGAGGCCGGGGTACGTTTCGCAGGTTGCATTGGTCGAGGTCGTGTGGGTACTCGGGCGCTGCTACGGCGTCGAACGAGAGCAGATGAAGGACATCATCGACTCGATGATCGGCACCAAAGAACTGATTATCGAAAGTGCTGACACGGTACGAAAGGCACTTCGCGTTTTCGCGGCATCCGCAAAGGCGGATTTCGCTGACTGCCTGATCGAGCGTTCTGGGCATGTAGCGGAGTGCGAGTACACGGCTACTTTCGACGTGCTGGCCTCCAAGGTTGCAGGGATGCAGTTGATCAAGTAATCGTGGCGCCGGCCGATCCACTGAAAAAGGAAATGATACTGGCGCGTGCTGCTGCTCTCCTATCTGGTGTTGCCGGTGCGCGGCGCGCTTGCCGCGATGCTGATGAGCGAGGCGGGCGTCTGGCCGGTGCAAGTGCTCGACGGTATCGGTGCCGGCCTGCAAAGCGTCGTCGTGCCGGCGCTCGTCGTGCGCCTGCTGCACGGTTCCGGCCGCGTGAACGTCGGGCAGGGCGCCGTCGCGACCGCGCAGGGTATCGGCGCGGCGCTCAGTCCGGCGCTGGGCGGCGTGCTCGCACAGCACTTCGGTTATCCGACCGCATTCGTCGTGCTGGGCGCCGTGTCGACGGGCTCGCTCGTGCTCTGGCTCGGCCATGCGCGCTCGCTGAGCGGCGTGTGCGGCAAGCCGGGCGATCTGTCGGCCACGTCGTCGTGAACGTGCTTTCCCTCTTCATGCCATTTCCAGCCTGCCCGTGTATTCCGTTTCGCTTGCATGGCTGATTTCCGCGTCGCCCCGGCGGGTGGCGTCATGCGTCCGGTCGGCTGGCCCGGCGCGCATTCGGATCGATTCCAGGCTTGGCATTCTGTCGATGCGTGCGGTGCGATGGCCTGACGGCGCATCGCACCCGGACGCGGTGCCAGAAGCGGCAGGGCATGGCGCTTCCAACCCGTGTGCGAGATCGAATCAGAACAAATGCTGGATGCCCGCATAGACACCCGTCTGGCTATGCCCGGGTGTCGGATTGTCGTTGTAGCCGCCGCCGGCGATCGGGCCGCCGGCACCCGCCGCGTTCGACTCCAGACCGAAGTTCGCGTTCTTGCTGTTGCGAACGGTAGCAATCTGCATGTCGAAGAGCGTGCGCTTCGAGATGTTGTACGTGCCGCCCACCGTATAGATGTTGGCGTTGCCGCCGCCGTGGTTTGCGTTGACGTGATAGACGGCACCGGTCAAGGCCGCAGCCGGTGTCGCCTGCCACGTGACGCCGCCCCAGACCTGCTGCGTCGACGTAATCCCGTTGTTGGCGGTCGGCGCGCCGTTCGCGTGCGAGGCCTGATAGGCCGCCTGCAGCTTGAACTGGCCGAGGAATACGTTCACGCCCGCGAAGTACTCCCGGGAATAGTTGAACACGTCCGAGAACTTGCCGTTGACGTCGCGCGCCTCGTCGTAGATGCCGCGCACCTGGAAGTACGAATTCGTGTAGGTCAGTTGCAGGCCGTCGGCACGACCTTGTGCGGTCGTGCCGTTACCATTCCAGCTGGTTGCGTTCGACAGCGAATACTGGCCGTACACGTCGAAACCGTAGAAGCTCGGCGACTGGTACGAAATGTTGTTGCTCGTCTTGTTCCAGTTGCGCCCGCGCACGAGCGAACCGGACGACCAGGATGTCTGGCCGAGCGGATCGAAGTCCCACAACCCGTTCGAAATCGAGAGCTCGCGGCCGAGCAGTAGCGTGCCGTAAGCGTCGTTGGAAAAACCGACCGTTGCCCAGCGATCCCAGATGGAGCCGGTGCCGCCGAGGCTGCCGTTCATCGCATTGAACGAGCCTTCGAGGTGGAAGACCGCCTTGTTTCCACCGCCGAGATCCTCGGAGCCCTTCAAGCCCCACAGGCTGGTGCCCCAGTCGCCGCTTTCGGCACGCCAGCGGCTCGTCGTGCCGCCATTGCCGTTGGCAATGCCGCTCAGGTACTCGATGCCGGCGTCGAGGCGGCCGTAGAGCGTGACACTGCTTTGTGCGTGGGCGACGATGCCTGCGGACATCAACGTGGCGGTGAGTATTGCTTTTTTCATAATTGTCTCCAAACCTGTCAGAAAGAAAAAACGTGTTACTGCGGCACAACAGACCCGGTCAGTTCTTTTATTGAATAAATTAAGTAAAACGAAATTATCTGTCGTGAAAAACGGATCGAGTATCAACAGGGAAAGTGAAATGTTCTTCGCTTGCGGCATGTCCAGCCGGGCAAGCTGGACGAAGAGATCTCCTTGGTCGGTATTAATGTTGGGCGAAACTACGGGCGAGTAACGTAGTACAACTATTCATATATGAAATGCTGGACCGTCCGATGCTCATGAAGCCGGGCTTGGGCCGGCGCCCCTTGCCGACGATCCGGAGCGCGATCAGTCCGATCCACAATGCACGCCTAACGTGCGGCGAGCACCTCGAATCGGTAAGCGATTTCAGTTTGCGTGCCAGGGTTCAATGCAAGTGCCGTCCGGACCCCGCGGGAATTGATCGGATTGGCCGCGAGCGAAGCCGCACGGCCAAGCTCGAATGCACTCGCGACCGGCTCGATGCCCACGCAGAGGTTGCGGCTGTTCCACGGCGCGTACGCACGTCCGCGGTTGCTGATCCACAACAGCAGTGACGGCAGCGCATCGGCATCCCAGGTCAGGCGATAGCGTGTGCCGGCGACGGCGTCGGTCATCGTGACGGAACCGTCGATTCCGCAGAGCTGCAGGATTTCTTCCGTGGGCTGCGCGAGCGGTAGCTGGTCGAATGCACCGAAGCCGCCCTCGCCAAGCGGTACGCGCTCGAGTGTTTCGAACGTCGCGCCGGCAAGCGCGCTCGATACGCGCGGTTCCGGACCTGCCGGGTGCACCATGCCGAAACGGTACGTGCCGGGCTCGATTCGGAATGCGCCGGTGAGCGTCGGCAGCGCGAGATTCGGGTGCAGACCGATGGGGCAGCGAGCCGACTTGCGCGCTTCGATACGGAGAACGATGTCGAAGGCAGCGCGAGCCGGATCGGCGCGCACGATGCGAGTCAGTCGTGCGATCGACGATGTCTCGGGGTACGCGATTTCAATTTCGATCTCGTGTGCGGTTTGCCTCACGAGTGACCACACGCCGGTACAGCCGTAACCATGCTGAAGGTCGTCGCTGGTGTCGAGTGCGACGTCATCCGGGACGATCGGCGTTGCGGCGGCTTTCCGCCAGCCGGGGGGCAGTCGGTCGGGAGAGTAGGGAACACCGAATGGCACGCACGGGAATTCGCTTCGCATGACGCCCAGCAGCCCGGCGGGTTGCGGCTCGGCCTGGCCGATCCACGGCGCTTCGTAAAACGGACGGATCGTGCGGCCGCCTTGCTGTAATGCAACGCCGCCGAGCATACCCCCTGCTGCATGGAGATCGAACGCGCCGTGCGCCCATTTGAGATGCCAGACTGTATTCATTGCTTCGTCACGTGTAGTCGGAGAGAACGCTTCTACGATAGGAAGAGGCATGCCGGAGCGGATCAGTTCTCTTCCTCGCTCCAGCAGGTGCCGTATCTCGCCAGCAACGCGCTGGCCTGCGCAGGCCCCCAGTTTCCGGCCGAATAGGGTTTGGGCGCCGTTTTCAGGTCGAGAATCGGCGCGACCCAACGCCATGCGGCTTCCTGCTCGTCGCGACGCACGAACAGCGCGAGCCGGCCGGCGATCACGTCGAGCAACAGGCGCTGATACGCCTCCATCCGGTCTTGCTGAAAGAAGCGGTCGAACGCGAGATCGAGGTAGACGCCTTGCAAGGTCATGCCGAGCCCCGGCCGCTTCGCGAGCGTGCTCAGGCGAATCGATTCGTCCGGTTGCAGCTGAATCGTCAACCGGTTCGAGCCTGCCAGCAGCGCCGTTGGACCGAGCGTCGAATGCGGCGGGCGCTTGAACGTGACGACGATTTCAGCCACGCGTCGCGCCAGCCGCTTGCCGGTGCGCAGAAAGAACGGCACGCCGGCCCAGCGCCAGTTCTCGACCTCGGCCTTGAGCGCGACGAACGTCTCGGTCGGACTGTCGGCCCGGATCCCGGATTCGTCGAGGTAACCCGGTACCGACTCTCCGCGGACCACCCCCGCGCGATACTGTCCGCGCACGACGCTCTGATGCAAGGCTTCCTCGGTGAGCGGCTTGAGCGCGCGCAGCACGCGCAGCTTCTCGTCGCGCACGGCGTCGGCTTCCATCGACTGAGGCGGTTCCATGGCGACGATCGCAAGCAACTGCAGCAGATGGTTCTGCACCATGTCGCGCAGCGCGCCGGTCTGGTCGTAAAAGCCGCCGCGCCCGCCGACGCCGAGTTCCTCGGCAACCGTGATCTGAATGTTGTCGATCCATTCGCGGCGCCACAGAGGCTCGAACATCACGTTGGCGAACCGCAGCGCGAACAGGTTTTGCACGGCTTCCTTGCCGAGGTAATGATCGATCCGGTAGATCTGCTCTTCGGAAAAAATCTGGCCGACCGCATCGTTGATCGCCGTCGACGACGCGAGATCGTAGCCCAACGGTTTTTCGAGCACGATTCGCGAGGTCGGCGGGGCGAGCCCTGCCTGCGCGAGCGCGCGGCAAATCGGCACGAACAGCGATGGCCCGGTTGCCAGATAGAAGATCTGGCGCGACGACGCCGGCGAGAGCGCGTCGGCCAGACGCGAGAACGTGCCGGCCTGGCTTGCGTCGAGCGCCACGTACGAGAGCCGCTCGCGGAAGCCGCGCCACGCGCTTTCATCGAACCGGGCCTGCGTCAGATGCGGTCGCACCGACACGTCGACCCAGTCGAGGTAGCCGGCGGTATCGAGTTCGTTCTGCGCAACCGCGATGATGCGTCCCGCGGGGGCGAGCAGGCCATCGCGGTGAGCGGAGTAGAGCGCCGGCAGGATCTTGCGCATCGCGAGATCGCCGGTGCCGCCGAACAGCACGAATTCGAACGGAGCCTGGGTATCGGAGAACGGGAGGTGCGCATTCATGGAGTTTCGCTCGTGGCTGCGTTGGCCGATTCGATCAGCGCATGTACTTCGGCCGCCGTCGGCGCATAGGCGCCGGCGTGCGACGCGACGAGCGCCGCACAGGCGGCGGCGAACCGAAGATGTTCCGTCGCGGGCGCGTCCGGGCGCGCCAGCAGGCTCGCCATCCAGCTGCCGACGCACGCGTCGCCGCAGCCGACCGTGTCGGCGACCGTGACCTTGAAGCCCGGCTGAACCAGCGTTTCATCACCGGCGAAGAGTTCCATGCCGGCCGCGCCGCGCGTGACGAGCACCGCAGCCTGCGGCGCCCACGCACGGATTTGCGCGAGTGCGGCTGCCTCGTCGAATTCCGGGAACAGGCCGGCGAGATCCTCGTCGGACACCTTGATGTAGTCCGATAGACCGATCATCGTGCGCAAGGTGTCGCGGTACGACGGGTCGGCCATCGGCGCGCGAAAGTTGGGATCGAACGAAATCCGCTTGCCGGCGGCGCGCGCCGCGAGCGCAATGTCGATCAGACGCGAGGCGAGGGGCTCGCGCACCAGGCCGAGACAGCCGAAATGAATGATCTCGGCGGCGTCGAGCCAGTCCGAAGGCAACGCGGCGGGATCGAACGCGAGGTCGGCGCTGTTCTCGCCGATGAAGAAATATTTCGGCGGCCGCGTCTCGACCACCATCGCAAGCAGCGGCGGGCGGTCGACCTGCTGCGTGAAGCGCATGTCGAGGCCGGCTTCGGCGCTCTTTTGCATGAGCTCGTCGCCGAATATGTCGGCGCTCACGGCACCGGCAAAGCCGGTCGGCGTGCCGAGGCGCGCGCCGACGCGCGCGACGTTCCAGCATGCGCCGCCGGCAACGCTGTGCCAGCGGTTCGTGTCGTCTCGAATGAAATCGGTCAGGGCTTCGCCGAAGATGACCAGTCGCGGTAGCTTCATGATGGGATTCGGGAGATCAGGCCGCAGCGTGGCGCCGCGTCTTGAAGCGGTTGATCAGTTGGTTGGTCGAGCCGTCGTGCGAGTGAATCTGCGCGGGGGTGAGCAACTCGCCCTCGATCGCAACCGCGAGCTTTTTGCCGAGTTCGACGCCCCATTGATCGAACGAATTGATCCGCCATACCACGCCTTGTACGAATACCTTGTGTTCGTACAACGCGATCAGCGCGCCGAGGGATGCCGGATCGAGCGTGTCCAGGCAGATCGTGTTCGTGGGCCGGTCGCCTTCGAAATTGCGATGCGGTTCGGTCGTCGAGCGCGATCCGTTCATCAAGGCCTCCGACTGCGCGAAACAGTTTGCGACGAGGACGGCATGGTGATGATCGAACGCGTGATGCGGCCGCATGCACACGATGAAGTCGGTCGGGATGATCGCGGTACCCTGGTGCAGGAGCTGGAAGAACGCGTGTTGCCCGTTCGTACCCGGTTCGCCCCAGATGACCGGGCCGGTGGCGTAATCGACGCGCTCGCCGCCGAGCGTCACCGATTTGCCGTTGCTTTCCATGTCGAGCTGCTGCAGGTATGCGGGCAACCGGTGCAGATAGTTGTCGTATGGCGCGATCAGCTGGCTCGTCGTACCGAGGAAGTTCTGATGCCAGATGCCGATCAGGGCGAGCAGGACGGGCAGGTTGCGGGCCAGCGGCGCTTGCGCGAAGTGACGGTCCATCGCGTGCGCGCCGTCGAGCAGTTGCTCGAACGCGTCCATGCCGGCCATGATCGCGATCGGCAACCCGATGGCGGACCACAACGAGTAGCGTCCGCCCACCCAGTCCCAGAACGCGAACATGTTGCCGGTATCGATGCCGAATTCCGCAACGGCCGTGGCATTCGTCGAAACGGCGACGAAGTGGCGGGCGATCGCCGAGTCCGGCGCACCGCTGTCGAGCAGCCAGGCGCGGGCGGTATGGGCGTTCAGGAGCGTCTCGCGGGTCGTGAACGTCTTCGACGACACGATGAACAGCGTCGTCTCCGGGTTCACGCGCTTGAGCACTTCGGCGATGTCGGCTGCATCCACGTTCGACACGAAATGCATCGTCAACCGTTCGTGCGCGTAAGGCTTGAGCGCCTCGCACACCATCTTCGGCCCCAGGTCCGAGCCGCCGATGCCGATGTTGACGATGTCGGTGATCTCGCGGCCCGTGTGGCCGCGCCACTCACCGGAGCGAACCGCGTGGGAGAAGCGCCGCATCCGGGCCAGCACGTCGCTGACCTGCCGCGACACGTCGACGTCGTCGACGATACGCGGCGTACCCGAACGATCGCGCAACGCGACGTGCAGCACCGCGCGATTCTCCGTGCGGTTGATGCGCTCGCCGGCGAACATCGCGTCGCGATACGCATCGACGCCCGCGTCCTGGGCGAGGGCGACCAGCAGGGCGATGGTTTCGTCGTCGACGGGGTTCTTCGAGTAGTCGACGAAGAGCCCGGCCGCCTCGAGGCTGAAGCGCGATGCGCGTGCCGGGTCGCGGTCGAATCGTGCGCGAATCGAGACGCCGGACAACGCGTCCCGATGGCTGGCGAGCGCGCGCCACGCGCGCGTTTGGGTCAGTGAGGTCATGGTCGTGTCAGGCCTGGGATGCGTTGGGACGGGTCAGTGCGAGCTCCAGCCTTTGTAAGCCTTCACGTTGTCGCGCGTGACGAGCGTCGGCTCGATCAGGATCATCGGGTTGGCCGGCT